>CAZJJT010000217.1:0-7567 GCA_964546395.1 uncultured Fibrobacterota bacterium | reverse complement strand
GGTTGGACTTCGTGGGAAGCGCCAATGTGCAGACAACCCCAGGGACGGTTGCGCAGGGCATGCGCACGGTCATGGCCCTGACCATCGCGGACCGGGAAAGCCTGCCCAATTGGACCGAGGCCCTTCGCCACTTGATAGGCCAGGCCGAAGAGGCAGGGGTGCTGGTCATGGCGAGTTCCATCGTGGGGAGCAACAGCCACCGCACGCTGGATGTGGCCGAGTTCCGTGGTTTCGCGCTGGCAGACGACCTGGCGCCGTTGGTCTATCTGAATGCCGCCGACAGTAAGAGCGCCCAGATGTTCACCCTCGCCCACGAACTCGCGCACCTGTGGCTGGGCGCGAGCGGCATATCCGACGTCCGAGCAGGCGAAGTGCCGGACCAGGATACGGAGCGGTGGTGCAACCTGGTCGCCGCAGAACTGCTGATGCCGCTGAACCAAGTGCGTGAGTCCTACCGACCCGCCACTCCCATTCATGAGGAGATCCAGCGCCTGGCTCGCGAGTTCAAGGTGAGTACGTTCGTCGCCCTACGCCGCCTGTTTGATGCCGGATTCATCAGCAGGGACCAGTTGTGGGAGCACTACCGCGATGAAGAGGCCCGTGTACGAAAGCTTGACCGTCGTGGCAGCGGCGGTGGTGATTTCTACAACACACTCGGCTCCCGCGTCGGCAAACGGTTCGCACGCGCCATCGTGACCAGCACGCTGGAGGGACAGACCCTGTTCCAGGACGCGTTCCGAATGCTCGGCGTGCGCAAGAGCGCCACGTTCTACGAGGCCGCGCACCAACTTGGGGTGGCGGCATGAGCTACCTGCTCGATGCCAACGTGTTCACTCGAGCTTGCGGATGTTCACGGAATATGGTATGTTCACGTAAACGTGAACACTGCCCAATCCATGAACAAGCACAATCGCACATCCGCTGAATTCGAGAGAGGTGTCGCCGCCAGGCTGGAGCAGCTGCTGAGCGGGGTGGGCTGGCTCAGGAGCTGGCGGATAGAGCAGGCGTCCACTGCATCGGATTGCGGCTGTGACCTGCTGGCCACACTGCCTCTGCCGCGCGGCGGCAAGGCCATACTCTGCGTTGATTGTCGCCGGGAACTGCGGCCAAGCACCTTCGGCATGCTTACCGCGAAGACCCCGCAGTTGCCGGGCCGGCCGAAGGCCCTGATCCGAGTGCTCGGCATGCCCTGGGTCTCGCCCCGCATCGCCGAGCTCTGTGCTGAGCACGGGTGGAGCTGGATTGACCTCGCCGGGAACCACCACATCGATATTCCAGGCGCTGCGCACCTGGAGCGAACAGGAAACAAGCCGACCCAGACGCACAACCGACCACTCGCCAACTTCGGCACGCCCGAAGCCGCCCGGGTGATGAGAGTACTGCTCGCGCCGCAACACGTCGCCACAAAGTGGACGCAGCGAGATATCCAGCAGCGGTGCGAACCGGCGGTGAGCCTTGGCCTGGTGAACAAGGTGGTGCGCCGCCTGCTCGACGAAGCCTATCTGCAGCCGGACGCCAAGCGGGGATTCAAGCTGAGCGATCCGCGCAGACTCCTCACCGCCTGGCGCGACAGCTACCGGTTCGACCGCCATGTCCGACACAACTACTTCTCGCTGCTGCGCGACAGGCCTTTGCGTGATGCCCTGGCGCAGATGAGCTCTGCGGATACTGTCCACGCGGCATATGCCGCGTTCTCGGCGGCCGAGATCCTGGCCCCGCACGTACGGCAATCACGGATCTGGCTCTATCTGTCGGCGGCGGCGCAGGAGCGGTTCTGCGAGCTTGTCGAAGCCAAACCCGTTGACTCCGGTGAGAACATCGTGGTCCTGCTGCCCTCAGACAACGGCGTGTTCTACATGGCCGACCGCGGCGGAGCCGCAGATCGCCTTGCCTGTACCAACGCTGTGCAGACGTACGTGGACCTTGGCCACTGCGGTGGGCGCGGCGAGGAGGCAGCCGAGGCGGTGCTCAACCAGCGGCTCGCGCCCGTTTGGAGAGAGCAGGGATTGGCCGCATGAACACCGAGCCCCGTCACTCAGCCGACTACTCCCACCGTCAGATCGAGGCCGCCCGGCGTGTGCTGGTGGATATCGGCCAGGTACTCGCCTCGTTCGAGGATTGCATGGTCGTGATAGGCGGCTGGGCTCCGGACCTGCTCCTGCCCGACGCCGAGGAGCCGCACGTCGGCAGCATCGATGTCGACCTGGCTCTGGACGCCGCAAAGCTGAACCAGGGCCAGTATGCCGAACTTGTCAAACTGCTTCTCGACACGCGGCGCTACCGCCACGGCGACAAGGACTACCAGTTGGTGGTGGACGTGGATCTGGCTGATGGCGCGCCACCCGTCCAGGTGGAGGTCGAGTTCCTCGCCCCGAAGGAAGTCAAGCTCAAGAAGCATAGGCCCAAACTGGTGCAAGGGTTCCGGGTGATTCGTGCAGACGGCTGCAGCGCCGCATTTCACGCGCCGGTGGAGCACAGCCTGACCGGCCTCAATGTCCGGGGCGCACGCAACACGGTGCGCCTGTGGGTCACGTCTCTGGCCGACCTGATCGTGATGAAGGCGTGGGCCATAGGCGGACGCGACAAACCCAAGGACACCTACGACCTCTGCTACTGTCTGGACAACGCGTCGGACGGAGTGGATGCGATTGCGCGGGAGCTGAAGCCACGGTTGTCGGACAGCGTGGTGGCACACGCCCTTGAGATACTGCGCGAGAAATTCGCGGACATGAATGCATTCGGCCCCCAACAGCTGGTGGAGTTCCATGACCCACCCGAAGGCGATGAGAAGCAGCGGCTCGCTCGCCGCGCATTCGAACTGGTGCAGAGGTTCCTTTCGCTGGTTGACGCCGCATGACTCCGCACGCCTACAGCGAGGACCAACTCGTAGAGCAGCCCGCAATCGGGTTGTTTGCCGAGCTGGGATGGGAAACTGTCTTGGCAATGGAGGAAGTTCTCGGCCCGGGCGGGACACTGGGCCGCGAGACCAGGGGCGAAGTGGTACTGGTCGACCGGCTGCGCAAAGCGCTCTGCCGGTTCAACCCAACCCTCCCGCCCGAAGCAATCAACACCGCAGTCGACGAGTTGACCCGCGACCGCTCGGCCATGCTTCCCGAGGCGGCCAACCGTGAAGTGTACGGCTTGCTCAAGGACGGTATCCCCGTATCGGTACCTGACCACCAACACGGTGGCCAGAAGACTGAGCGCGTACGCGTGATCAACTGGGAACAAGCCGGCGACAATGATTTCCTGCTCGTGAGCCAGTTCAGCGTTGTCGGCAGCCTCTACACCTGTCGCCCTGACCTGGTCGGCTTCGTGAATGGTCTACCCTGGGTGGTCATCGAACTGAAAAAGCCAGGTGTACCTGCCCGCACCGCATTCGACGAGAACCTGACCCACTACAAGCAAGCCATCCCGGCCCTGCTCTGGTACAACGCCATACTCATCGCCTCCAATGGCACCGACAGCCGTGTTGGTTCGCTCACGGCCGACTGGGAGCGGTTCTTTGAGTGGAAGCGTGTGGAACGCGAAGATGAGCCCCGCCACGTGTCCCTGGAAGTGATGCTGCGGGGAACCTGCGACCGCACCCTGCTGCTCGACCTGGTGGAGAACTTCACGCTGTTCTCGGAGCACAAGTCCGGATTGGTGAAGGTTATCGGGCAGAACCATCAGTACCTTGGCGTCAATAACGCCATCGCCTCCATGCTCAAAGCCCGCGAGGAGCGCCACGGCCGGGCCGGCGTGTTCTGGCAGACACAGGGCAGCGGCAAGAGTTTCTCGATGGTGTTCTTTGCCCAGAAAGTGCTGCGCAAGCTTGCCGGCAACTGGACCTTCGTGGTGGTCACCGACCGAGTCGAGCTGGATGAACAGATCGCCAAGACATTCAAGGCGGTCGACGCCGTATCCGAGGCGGAGGGAGATGCGTGCCACGCGTTCAGCGGCGCGCATCTACGGGAGCTTCTCCGCGGCAACCACCGCTACGTGTTCACGCTTATCCACAAGTTCCAGACGCAGGAGCTGCTCACCGAGCGGTCCGATGTTATCGTGCTCACCGATGAGGCGCACCGAAGCCAGTATGACACGCTGGCGCTCAACATGCGGGCCGCGCTCCCCAATGCCATGTTCCTCGCGTTCACCGGGACCCCGCTCATTGCCGGCGAGGAGCGCACGCGGGAAGTGTTCGGCGACTACGTATCGATCTATGACTTCCAGCAGTCGGTAGAGGACGGTGCGACCGTGCCGCTATTCTACGAGAATCGTACACCGGAACTGGAACTGGTCAACCCGGATCTCAACGAAGACATCTACCGGCTTGTCGAGGATGCCGCTCTTGACGACGAGCAGGAGGCCAAGCTCCAACAGGTGCTGGGGCGGCAGTACCACCTGATCACCCGCGATGACCGTCTCGAAACCGTCGCAGGAGACGTCGTTCACCATTTCCTGGGACGCAGTAGCCTGGACGGGCGGGTAGGGAAGGCCATGGTCGTGTCGATCGACAAGGCCACCGCGGTGCGGATGTATGACAAGGTGCAGAAGTACTGGCAGAAGGAAACGGGCCGGGTGAGGGAGGCGTTGGGCAGGTACAACCTCCCTGCGGGGGAGCAGGCCCACCTCGCGCGGCGTCTGGAGATACTCACAACCACCGACATGGCGGTTGTCGTCTCACCCGGGCAGAACGAGATTCAGCAGATGCACGCGCTGGGGCTCGATATCGAGCCGCACCGCAAGCGTATGCACGAGTCGATACCGGGGCTGGACGAGAAGTTCAAGGATGTCGACGATCCGTTGCGGCTGGTGTTTGTATGTGCCATGTGGCTGACCGGGTTCGACGCGCCCAGTTGCTCGACTATCTACCTCGACAAGCCGATGCGCAACCACACGCTCATGCAGACCATCGCACGCGCCAACCGGGTCTTCCCCGGCAAGCACAGCGGTGTCATCGTGGACTACGGCAACGTGTTTGCCTCGCTCGAACGGGCACTGGCGATCTACGGGGCAGGCAAGGGTGGCGCGAATCCGGTTCGCGAGAAGCAGACGCTCGTGCTGGCGCTGCAGGAGTCAATGGATGCCGCCACTGCCTTCTGCAAGACCCAAGGCGTGGACCTGGCTGCTGTGGAGGCCCTGCCGAAGGGCAGTATAGAACGCCTGGAAGCCGTCGAGGACGCGATCAACGCACTGATCGCCCCCGATGGGGTGCGACGCGAGTTCTTCGGCAATGAGCGGCTGGTCGCCACACTCTACCGGGCAGTCAAACCCGACCCTGCCGCGCTGGCCTTCGCGCAGCGCGTGGCGGGCATCATGACGCTTGCCGCCGCAATCCGGGCCAGACTCAGTCCCAACCCGGTCGATATCTCCGAGATTATGAGAGAGATCACAGGAGTGCTGGACGACTCTATCGCCGGGGTTTCGATTCTGGAGGAGGGCCCGCCGGCACTCGACCTGTCCCGGATCAACTTCGAGGCACTGCTGCAGCGGTTCAAGGCGTCGAAACACAAGAACATCGAGCTTGAGGCACTGAAGGCTGCTATCCGTGCGAAGCTGCAGAGCCTGTTGCGGCTGAACCGTACGCGCGTGGACTTCGGTGAGAAGTTCGAGGAGTTGATTGCCGCATACAATGCCGGCAGTCGGGGCATCGAGGAGCTGTTCAAGGAGTTGCTGACACTGTCGAACAACCTGGACGACGAGCAGGAGCGCCATGTGCGCGAGAATCTGAGTGAAGAGGAGCTGGTCATCTTCGACATCCTCACCCGTCCCGCGCCCGAGCTGTCCACCGAGGAGCGCACCGAGGTGAAGAAGGTGGCTCGGGTTCTGTTGGGACGACTGAAGGAGTTGCTCGTCCTCAACTGGCGCCAGAAGTCATCGGCCCGCGCACAGCTGCGGCTGGCAATTGAGGACACGCTGGACACCGGTCTACCCCGCGCCTACACGCCGGACGTCTACCGTCAGAAGTGCAGCGCCCTATTCGAGCATGTGTACGAAAGCTACCCCGAGCGAGACAAGGGAGTGTACTCGGAGGTGGCGTAGGAGAGGGACTAACAGAACCTTCCGCTGCTCCTTCGGTCGCACAGTCCTGACCACGGGCAACAACGCTGCCGCCCCTCTCCTGACACGTGCACGCGCGTCTGCCTGCGTGCCACGGAAGGGGAAGGCTTGGAGCGGTTACTATATTGCCACCCCGAACAGCATGGCGCTCTCCAAGAAGGCAGTTCTCAAGAAGCGGCGCGGTCAGCGGATCGCGCTGGAACAACAGCGGCGCATGAAGCGCAACGCGACGGTGCGCACGATGCGGCGCATGGCTGCCGTACATGGTGTCATCGATATCTTCGACGAGTACGCCGCAAGGCGTCCGGACCTGCTCGGGTTCTGTTTCGGCCGACTTCGCTTCGAGCCTGCCCCTGACTCCCACATCGAGGCGGGGCTTGTGCGACGGGTACGTGAGGACATTGCTGAGCTGCTCGAACGCGAAGCAGTGGTGAGCCAGGGCGGCGAGAGCTTCTCCCTCATGGACGTGTTCACCGCCGGCATCAGTCTGCATCTGTTTGGTCTGCTTCTCAAGCACGACCACACGGATGCGTCACGCAGGTTGCTCGATGGCATAGCTCCCTTGAGTGAGGTGATGCACAGCGGCGGCACCGCAGATACAGTCCTGTCGGCAAACCTGCAGGCATTCGCTACCCAATGCTCACGGATCAACAAGGGCAACCTCTGGTTCACCCGTCTTCGGCCATCGCGGGACGGCAACTTGGCACTGACATTCCACGTTCATTGGGCCGCCGCGGAAGTAGTTCACGAGCGTCTCGACGGGAAGGTCCGTCCGCTGTACCGGGTTGCCTCTCCGTTGTACCACGATCTTGTGTGGCGTGCCGAGATCAGCAGCGCCGACTGCGAGGGCTTCGTGGATTGCCGCGGGCCCAATGCCCCCCTGTTCGTGCAGGCACATGTGCTGCACCGGTTCTCGGAACGCTGTGACCTGCTTCATCCCGGTATCGGGGCCACTCTCCTTGCGCTGGCAGCTCTCACCCCGCGGTTTGTCCGCGCCCCCGATGGCGCCCTGCTGTTGCGGGTGGCGATTGCCGACCAGACCCTTGGCTACCTGGTTGTGGAGCCGGTGGGAGACAAACTGGTTGCGCGCACGTTCCTCTTCGTGACACAGGCCGGCACACCCGAAGGAGACAAGCTGACCGCCGAGATCCGGATCCGAGCACAAGAACGGCGATTCCTCGAGCTTGACAGGTTGAGCACCTTTCTCAAGACGGACCTGTTGCATGACGCCGGATTGCGCGCGATTTTCGACCGCTGCGGCCTGCAGAACATGCTCGACGTGCAGCAAGCGCTCCTGTACAAACCCGTAGAGCGGTGCGCAGAACGAGTCCGCAGGTACCTCCGTCTTGACGAGTGGGGCCAGGACGGCGCGCCCTGACAGCAGTACAACACCTACGTATGCTGCACCGTTGTGCCTGCACAACCATATACGCGCAGATGTCTCTTGGCAGCATGCAAGACGTTGTGCGGCATACTTGCCGCGACCACGGAGCAGTGAGCAGGCCCGAGGCATAGACACGCACCA
>CAZJJT010000216.1:841-7601 GCA_964546395.1 uncultured Fibrobacterota bacterium | reverse complement strand
CTGCCCCTGCAGTCCCCCCGCATGAACTACCTGCCCCACTACCACGTGATCTTCCTGGGACGCATCCGCGTGGCCCTGGTCGACCGGGAGCTTCGGTTCTACCTGGGCGTGGTCGGGCTTGCGGTGCTGCTGACTGCCGCGGCGCTCTACGTGCAGGGCGTGGCTGACAGCGACACCGCGCTGCGCAGCTTCCGGCATGAGCCGGTGGCGCCCGCGGCGATGCAGGTGAAGGTTGATGCCGAGGCCGTGCGCGTGCAGGGCGTGTACCAGTCGCTCAGGCATGCCGCGTTCCAGGTGGTGTCGATCACCACGACAACCGGGTTCTGCACGGCCGATTCCGACTTGTGGCCTGGCGTGGTGCGGCTGCTGCTGGTGGTGTTGATGTTCTGCGGGGGGTGCGCGGGCTCGACCGGCGGCGGCATGAAAATGATCCGGGTGATGGTGACGCTGAAAGCGGCGGTGCGGGAGATACGACGCGAGATCCAGCCGCGCGCGGTGATCCCGGTGAAGATTGCCGACCGGGCGCTGGATGAGAAACAGGTGCGCGATATCCTGGGGTTCGTGGTGATCTTCGTGCTGCTGTTCGTCGCCATGTCGCTTGTCATGAGCGTGTTCATCCCCGATTTTACCACGGCGGTCACGTCGGTAGTGGCGACGCTCTGCAATATCGGCCCGGGTCTCTCGGGTGTGGGCGCCACCGAGAACTACGCCTGGATCCCGCTCGGCGGCAAGTGGGTGCTGTCGGTGTGCATGCTGCTGGGACGGCTGGAGGTCTACACCGTGCTGATAGCCATCTCGCCGATCTCGTGGCGCAAGTGAGCTGCCCTCTGGCGCATCTCAGGCAGTGAGACGCTGGGCGGCTGCCCGGAGCGCCCCCGCGCGGCGGGCCGGGCACCGGGCTTTCCGCTCCAATCCCGGTGTGGCAACACCGTGATTTCCGCTGCAATCCCATGCCGCAACAGCTGTCTGAGTGATAGAAACCGTGCAAAGAAAACGGGGCCGCGCATCCGCGCGGCCCTGACAAGCCTGTACCGCAGTCACTGTGCCCAGCTTAGAACAGCGGAATCCTCACGCCGAGGCGGATGGCGATGTTGGACGCAGGGATCTTGGCCGGGGCCGGATCGTTGAGGTCGTCCTTCTGGTACTCGACCGGCGGGGGGGTAGGCGTTACACTGCTCTCTTCGACCTTGATCTTCTGCAACGTGACGTTCATCGCCTGGTAGACAGCGTCGAGGTAGACCACGACACGCTTGGCGGCCGGGTACTCGAGGCCGATCATGCCGATGAATGGCACGCTCGCCTTGCAGTCGATGTCGCCCTTCACGGTCTGCGTGCCCTGACCAGTCTGTTTCAGTTCGTACTCAAACGAGGCACCGGTCCAGTAGATACCGAGGCCTGCGCCCACCCGAACGTCCAGCAGATCGAAAATCGTGAACCGCGGCGCGAGCAGCACCTTGAGCCCCACCTGCGTATCCTTGATGGTAAGCGTCGAGGTGGCTGTGGTGTTCGCGACGGTATTGATGTCTTCATCGACGGTCTCGGCGTACGGTACGCGGAAGCTCAGGTCAAGCCCCCCGATAACGTCCACGTACTCGAGGATACGGTAGGTCGCACCGAGGTCGACTTTGAGGCCGCCGCCGAAGTTCAGGTACTCGTCCTTGGTCTCCTGCAGGGTCCCGTCGACGAACTTGTCAGAGGACCCGTCGATGGAGATAAGCCCGGGCTGCGGCACGCCAATCGGTACTGACACCAGTTCGCCGCCGAGCGAGAACCCGATGCCAAGATCGGCATAGATGCTGAACTTCTCGTCGGAAGAAGATGAACTCGTGGTGACCGGGGTAGTGCTTGTCGTGTAGCTCATGTCCATGCTCTCGAAGCCCTGCGCCAGTGCCGCCGTGGCGGTGGCAAGCGCCACCATGCTCGCGATGACCATCCTGTTCATCCATCCCTCCTTGGGAATGAGAGTGAAGGCTCGTATGATGTGGGAAATCTAATTGATGGTAGATGGGTAGGTGGAGGACAGGATACCAATCCGCAATCTGCAATCCTCAATCCGCAATCAGTAGGTGCTTTGCGGACTCTTGGTCCACTTGCGGCCACCGTTGATCCCGAACCCGACGTGCAGGAACTCCTCGGTGAACTGCTCGTAGTTGCGGTCGAAGCGGCGGCCGTACTCGAGTGTGAAGTCGAAGAGTCCGCCGCCGGCCGGAAGAGGCAGGCCGATGCCAAGGGCGAGTCCGAACTCCCAGGAGTCGGCGGCCGGCAGCTGCGTGAACCGTGCACCGGCGCGGTAGTTGATCGTCTCCCAGTACTTCGGGGTAAGCACATCGGGCGCCGGTACGAACTGCGCGCCAAAGCCCACCCCGGTCGCATAGTTGCGGAGCGGCACGTTGTCGCTGAGCAGGGGCAGACTGGTCTCAAACGATTTCCACATCACCACGTTCGCGTCACCTGCTGCCAGCCACTTCTCGGTGATCTGCCAGGCGACCCCGGCGGTGAACTCGGGCGGCAGTTGCAGCGTGTAGGCGTCGCTGCTCAGCCGCACCCCCGCGAGCCCGGCGGTGTCACCCCGGTACAGCACCGCTTCGGCGGCAAACGGGTAACGCGCGGCCACGCCGAAAGTGAAGCGGCGGAACGGCACCTGCACACCTGCCCTGATCGTGCTGCCGCGGTAGTCGATAGCGCTCGAGTCGGTGAACACGTCCGAATCCGCTTCTCCCACGCTTGCCTGCTGTGTCGAACTGGCGCGCATACGCACGTAGGTGCGCTCGTAGGCCAGCCCCACGCGTGCCCACTTGCCGATCGCGTATCCCCATCCCGCCTGCCACGCCGATGTCCCGCCGTCCCGCGCGTACGTCATGCGGTACGAGTCCATCTCGGTCTGCGACGGGAGGTCCTCGGGCGTGAACTCGTAGCGCCCCCGCGAGTCGTCACGTTTCTCGTAGCCGATTGCCACCGATCCGAGAATTCCCAGCGGGAACCCAAACGATATCTGCGTCGGCAGGAACCGGGCGAAGTTGCTCTCTGTCCCGTTGTCTTCATCAGTCAGGTTGACGAAGTCGAGCAGGAACAGCGAAGAGAGTACGGTCTTGCGCACGTTGCCGAGGTTGGCCGGGTTGGAGAGCATCAGGTTGTGCTCGAGCGAGGCGGCACACGACGCACCGCCCATGGCGAGTGACGTTCCCGAGTTGGTCTCGATGGGCAGGCCGAGCGGGTAGCGAAGGCCGAGCAGGGAGTTGGCGGCAGCGAGTGACACTGCCAGGAACGGTACCAGGGCTGCGCGTGCAGTCTGAGTCATTGGCCCTCTGCTACTCTCGTGCCGGATCGACAAGGAAGAACTCTACACGGAAATCGCGCGGTGTGCCCTCCGCAAACAGCTCCATCAGGCCCCACTCGCGGCTCGAGTACTGTGCAAGCCATACGTGCAGCCACGCCGTGTCATGTACCGCCGGCGAGCCGTTGTTCCAGAGCGTGTTGAGATGACGCTGAAGGTCGAGCCGGATGAACCCGGCGCTGTCGACGGTGACCGGGCGGAGGGAGCTCTCGGAGAGCAGCGGCACGGTCGTGTCGGCGGTGAGTGCGAACAGCAGGTCGTCGGTGGGTACCACGGCTTCTCGCCAGCGGTGCGCGGGCACGACAGCAACCGCGGCAAGCACGGTCTGCAGGCCGGCGCGGGCCGCTGAGTCGAGCGCTGTCTGCCACACGTCGCTCAGGTCGAGGCCGATGCGGCAGTAGCGTGACGCGGCCCGCGAGAGAAACGCCACGGTGTCGCGCGACGAAGGGCTGTTCTCGAACACATGGTAGTCGGCGTAGCTGCACGGTAGCACCGACAGCAGCGTGTCGTGCTTCGAGGTATCCGCCGGTACGTGCCGGATCAGCAGGTTCGGCTTGTTGATACGCACCAGGCCCTGCATACCCTCCGCGGCACGGTGGATGCGGAAGAACGGGGTGCGCAGCCGCACCGTGGTAGTGTCCTTCGGCAAGGTCCCCTTGGCGTAGTAGGTGTTGCGGGTGTACGAACCGGTCGAGTCGACACGAAGCGTGTCATGCCAGTGCGTGGCTATCACCACCGAGTCCCAGACGAACCCCGAGTCCTCGCAGGCCCGCGCACGCGAGGCGGTGTCGAGCCGATCGGGCACCAGCAGGCGCCGGTAGGTTTCCGCCCGGCGGTACACCGTGCGTGTTTCGAGCGAGTCGTAGCGGTGGTACGTGGTTGCCACGATTGCCGTGTCTACCACGTCGTCGATGTGGTTCACGCTGTCGACATATTCGCGCCGGAGCACGGTGCCGGACGCCAGGTGCGTGGTGTCGGTGTACGCGCCTGCGAGCGAGTCCAGAAGCGTGTCGAGGCGGGCGGTGACCGTGCTGTCCGCAGTGTCGAGCGCTTCGACCGCCAGCACGACCGGCGCGGCGTTGCGCGTGGTGTAGACGATAGTGTCGGCGCGTGCCACGCGGTAGTACTTGAGCGTGTCGAAAAAGACGACCGCCGAATCGCCGATCGAGTCGGGACGAGTGCTGGTGAGGACGCTGTCGGCGGACAGCGCCGCCACGCTGTCGGTCGCGCACGCGTACCAGCACAACGAACCGCGATTGGCCACAAACGACGTCTGACTGGCGACAAGTGAATCGCGCGCGGGGATCGTGTCGTGTCTCTGGACCGGGATCGACCCGGACTTGGACACCAGCGAGTCGAGGCTGTACGTGTGGTGGTACAGAATGTCGCTGATCACCAGGCTTGTGTCTACCTCGATAGTGTCCGGGTAGTACGTCCCCGCCGTACTGTCGTCAACGAACCTGATCGAGTCGAACGGCGCGCGCGCTCCGAGCGGGGCTGATGAGCGCGGTCGCTGCGGCACGGTGTCGACCACGAACCGCAAGGCGATGTCCGATGCGCTCAGGTTGCCGTCCGCGGGCACGAACTGGAGCATGGCGCTGAGAACCGTGCGCGCACCCGTGAGTATCGCGGTCGTGTCGAATTCAACGTAGGCGATAGTGTACTCTTCACCGAACCCGCCGATCGTGATGCGGTCGCTGACGATGTTGCCGCTGTCGCGCGAGCTGGCGCGCGTGAGCACCTGCCCGGTGCCGGCCCCGTAGCTCAACACGTGTGAGGGGTCGCCGATACTCGGGTCGAGATCGTTGATGAGGTCGGTCCCGATTGCGGTTGAGTTGTCAAACGACGAGCATCCGCAGCACAGCGCGATGAGGGCCGTGGCGGGCACCATTGCGAACCATCGATAGGCACTGTGGGTCAAGGTACACCCTTCACAGGGGGGGAAAGAACCCGGAAAATAGCATGTACGTGAGTTGCTTGGCAAGAAAGTGTTTGGCTGCTCGGGAACGCGCCCGTCAGCATTGTATTTTGCCGACTGTTCAGCAATCGGTCTTCACACCCGCCGGTACCTCATGCACGATATGTTCCCCGCGGTCGCGGTCAGGCTCTACAGTATTAGTGTCGGGCTCCTGCTTATTGTGCTGCGCCCGCTGGGGCTGGTGGCACGCGGTGTGCGGCGCTGGGAACTCGGCGCGCGCATGGCACGTCCCGCTGTTCCCGCGCAGGCGCAGGGCCTGCAGCACGTCTGGCTGCACGCCGCATCGCTCGGCGAATGCCGCCTTCTCTGCCGTCTTGCCGATATCCTGCAGCGCGTGCACCCGGGAGCCCGTTTCGTGGCTACTGCGGTCACCCGCACCGGTGTTCGCTGCCTCCGGGAGCGCTGCCCCCCGTCCGTGCATGTCGCGGGGTATCTGCCGGCCGACACGCGTGGCTGCATGCGGCGGTTTCTGCGTGCCTACCAGGTCGCCCGCGTATGGGTGGTGGAAACCGAACTGTGGCCTTCCATGCTCTGGGAGTGTGGCCGCCGGGGGATTGCGGTGGGCGTGTTCAACGGGCGGCTCGAAAAGTCGAGCATGCGCAGATACCTGAGTGTGCCATGGCTCGCGCGGGCCATCGTGCGGCCGCTCGATCCGGTGCTGGTGCAGGATGAGTGCTACGCGGAACGGTTCCGCAGGATAGGTGTCGCGCCGGAGCGTGTGAAGGTGATGGGCAACCACAAGGCGCAGGTGAACGTCGCGCCGTTGCCACACGAGGAGCGGGAGCGCCTTCGGGGCCGGTGGGGTCTGCGGCCGAACGACACCGTGATTACCGCCGGGTGCGTGCATCCGGGTGAAGGGGCCGTGCTGGCGCAGGCGCGTGCGGAGCTGGCACGCGCGGGTATCGAGGCGCGGCTGGTGGCGGTACTGCGGCACGGTGAAGCGCTGCACGAGGTGGCGGCGGAGCTGGGCGAGGGGACCGTGGTGCTTGACGGCGAGAGCGCTGCTCAGGGCGGCTGGCACACGGCGGTGGTGGCCCGGTACGGCGTACTCGACGAGTTGTACGGGATGGCCGACATCGCGTTTGTCGGCGGGACATTCGTGGATGTTGGCGGGCACAGCATGTGGGAGCCGGCCCAGTACGGCGTGCCGGTGCTGTTCGGCCCGGTACACCATACGCAGCAGAACAGCTGCGAGCAGTTGTTGGCGGCAGGGGTTGGGTTCGAGGTGGCCGATGCGGCGGCGTTTGCCGCACGTGCTGCCCGCCTGCTGGGCAGTGACGCGGCGGTATTCGCGCGGGCCCGGGAGCACTTCGCACAGTCGCTGGCCGACTCGCAGGACACCCTGCTGCGGCTGGTCGCGTAGAGAGAGGGACGCGGAGAGTATGCCACAGAAGCGCGGGAGCACACAGGACATGCCGGATGGGGCGGCGCAGGGCGGTGCGCCCGCT
>CAZJJT010000216.1:0-831 GCA_964546395.1 uncultured Fibrobacterota bacterium | reverse complement strand
CGACACCGTGTCGCGTGAGCGTGCCCGCGAGGGACTGCTCGAGCGTATCCGTGAGCTGCGCGGCGATGTGACAGTGGAGCGATTGCCCGGCGAGGGCTCGACGGCCGAGCAGGTGGCCGAGGCCGCCCTCACGCCCTCGCTGTTCGGCGGCGTGCGCGTGTTCGTGCTGAGACACGCCCAGTCAGTCGCGAAGCAGGAAGCGGCGGCGCTGGCGCCGCTGCTGAGGGCGCCGCTGAGTGATGAGTACGTGGTGATTGAGGCCGAACAACCGGACCGCACGGCCACCGCGTTTGCCGGCCTGCTGAAAGCGGCGAAGAAGCGCGCGGGGGAGGACCCTGCCGCCTGTACCGTGTTGACATTCGAGAAACCGCCGCCATGGAAGACCGCCGAGTGGGTGGGCCGCAACGTTCCGGCGCTGTTCGGCCGCACGATATCCAAAGCCGACGCGGAATACCTGGTGGATCTGGCCGGCGACGATTTCGATACGCTGCGCTCGGAGCTGGAGAAGATCGACCTGGCGCTGCCCCCGAAGGCGCCTGTCAGCCGCGATGCAATCGCGGCGACCGTGACCGCCACGCGCGAGGCAGCGGCGTTCGAAGTGGCAGATGCGCTCGGCCGTCGGGACACGGCACGCGCGCTGCGCGCGCTCGAGAGCATGTTCGCGGGGACGTTCTACGCGCCGCTGCTGGTCAACGCGCTGTTCCGTCGCAACCCGCGCCCCATGCCCGCCAGCTATGACACCATTTCAACGCAGGAGCCTGCTTGATGCGCGTTCTCGTCGTCACCAACATGTATCCCACCTCGGAACAGCCGGCCTTTGGCACGTTTGTG
>CAZJJT010000215.1:0-7621 GCA_964546395.1 uncultured Fibrobacterota bacterium | reverse complement strand
CTGCGCAGTAAGCAGCTCCACACACAGGGTCGCGTCGTACGGGTCGTCGCATTGTCCCTGCACCCCCTGCGCCAGCATCAGGGCTGCCGCCACTACACTCAGACACATTCCTCGCATACCGTCCTCCTCCTGTTGTAGGTAGTCAACCGTGGCCGAATTCAAGAGTTCCCCATCAGCCCTTTCTCAAGCGACACGCATGGCATGGTCCTGTCCGGGTGGTCGATCGGCAGAGCAATGCGCTGCTGCATCTGCCATCGCGCGAACGTCTGCCAGGCCACTGCCGGCACCATGGGCGCATGGACACGACGGTCCCAGAGTTGCACCTGTGTCCAGTGCGCCCGGCGCCCTGCCAGGTGCGAGTTGCAGCAGTCGGGCGCACCCCAGATGCCGAACGGCACTTCGGGATAGCTCGCGTGGTGCCGCAGCGTCATCCGACGCCACAGCTCATGTGCCTGGTCGGTCAGTCCCTCCACCGACAACGCCCACACGAACCACGCGACCACCTGCGGCCACACTCCCCCGTTTTCGCCTTCACCAGCCGGAATGGGCAGACTCGAGACATCGGCCGGCGGCGGAGAGGGGAATGGCGGGTTGACCAGGCACAGCCCGAGCTGCGTGGCACAATGGCTGAGCGTGTGCCGCAGGGATGTGATGCGCTGCTCGGCTGTCCCGCACCTGCCGAGCACGGCCCAACACTGGGCATCGACGAACACCCGGTCGGCGGCGCCGACCGCTGCTCCATCGTCGGTGAAACCACGAACGAAGTGCGTTCCGGCAAACTCCCTGCCGGCAGCTCCGCGCAGGGCCCGCACGAACTCCTCAATCTGCTCTGCGCGCTCGCGCTCTCCCCGGTTCCTGGCCAGCAGTGCCATGTCGCTGCCGGCGACACAGGCCATCCCGGTGTTCATCATCGACTCGCCCCGTCCCGCCTGCCCCATCGGCCACAGGTAGTCGTTCCAGTCACCGTGCCAACTCCTGACAAGACCGTGTGCTCCCACGCCGATACGTTCCACTATCCATCGCCATGCACGAAGGGCGTGGTCCCACAAGTCGGCCGATGATCCGTCCCGGAACCGGACGGCTTGGTCGAGGACAGTCGGGGCGGCTCGTGCCGCTGCGCACAGCGCCAGCAGGAACCACAATTCGGTATCCGAGGAGCCAACCCGATCGGGTAGCTGCTGTGCCAGAGAGGAGTGCCGGAAGTCGTGGTCGGCCGGCAGATCACCGTTGGGCGCCTGCGTCGATGCCAGCCATCGCGCACACGCCAGGGTCTGCTGCGGGAACCATGGCGCCAGCGCGATGGCCATGTCACCTGTCTCTCGCAGGTTGAAGCTGCGCCAGCCGTAGCCGCCGAGGTTGAGGTAGTGCTCTCCCACCGACGCGTCGTAGCAGAAGAATGCCAGCGTCTGTGCCATGGTCCATACACATTCGTCATGCTCCCACCCGTCAGGAGCCACACCTTCGAGCGCAGCAAGCCGCTGTGCCCAGGCGTTCCTTACCTGCGTCCCGGTCGCTTCGGCGAGCGAGCGGCGGGCGACTTCCCGCACGTCAGCCCCACCGTACCCCACACACAACTCCACGGCGACGCTGGCCCCGGGTTCCAGATGAAGCGGACGGCCCAGGCAGGCAGCCACCTGCGAAAGGGCCCTGCTGCGCCACTGTGGAGGCCCAACGATGAAGATGTCGCCAGGCGCCCGATGAGGCTGCCGTATCAGCGCTTCACCGGGGCCACCGTCGGCCGAAGGCTGCCGCAGGCTATGGTGTTCATCGATGAGCGAGCAGTCGGATGCGGCGAGCCACTCGGCATCGAGATCGCTCTCGCCCGTATTCCGCAGACACAGGCCGACACGTATGAACGGCGAGCCGTCACCTGCGGCGATGACGTGCATGTCCAGCCGAACCCTGGTTGCGCCGGCTGGCGATGTACACCCATATGATGCGTAGCCGACACCATAGCGTGTGGTACGCGGGGAGAGACACTCACCGGGTATGAGCGACACCAGAGCGCCGGAAGACAGGCGCAGCAGGCTGTAGCATGCGCTGCGGCACTGTCCAGCGGTACACGTGATGGTGACCAACCCCTCGCCGCCGTCGGTGGTGAACAGCTCGACATTGCCCCAGCGGTTGCAGAACACCGAAACCCTGCCCGTCGACAGCAGGTGACGCAGGTCGCTCCAGGGCACAATGGTCTCATCATCCACCAGGTCGAAGCAGGGCAGACCGTGCTCGTCGTGTGTCCACGACCCGAACGCGCCGGATGAGCCGTACGAGATGCTCGTCGGTTCGCGGCAGTCGACTGCAGTGGATACTTCTGTCAAGGGCATGGTGCGTATCCAATCAGTGACATGTGGTTCCTGTGAACAGGCGCAGCGTGTTCCCGCCCTCGCCCTGCACAACACACGCGGCAGGCATCCGACAGGTCCCGGTGACACGCACCACCCGTCCGCGCAGGTCGAATGAGGCAGAAAGACGGTCTTGTGTCGGGCGGCCCGCGGCCCGCGCCGCGTCCTGCCGCCGGCGTACGGTGCTGGTCTCTACGTCCCGGTGCCCGTAGCCCATGGACAGCATACCGTAACCGGGCACCGTGAACGTCGCGGTCGATGCCATCGGCCCCAGATCGCGATACCCTTCGCCTCCGCCCGTCCTGCGCACTTCCGTGAACTGCGGCGGCAGCGCGCCGCCAGACGCGCTGAGCGTTACGTCGCTGGGCTCCGCCCCGCGGTTGGCAAGCACAATGGTAAGCGGGCCGGATGGACTGCCGAATGCCGCCGCCATGACCGCGTCGTCGCTGCTGGTGACGCCCAGACCTTTCATGCCGGGCCGGATGAAACGCGCGAACTGGCCTGCTATCCAGAAACCAGTCGCCTTGCTGCCGGTGACCGGGTTCCAGTAGTCACCGCCGATCAACAGTGCCGATATCCGGCCGACCGCAAACATCCTCAGCAGTTGAAAGGAGTAATCACCTGCTTCGGCCGCGTTCCAGGAGTTCTCCCAGTTCGCCTCCGAGGCCCACACCGGCCGTGCGCGAGTGCCGTAGGGGTCGCTGAAGGTGGCCGGTTGCGCGCGAACACTTATGCCCCAGATATGGCTGGCGAACCGGTCGATGTAACGCACGGCCACGGTGTCGAGGGTAAGCGCCCCTTCCCACGACGGGAACACGCTGGCAACACCCTCGACGCCATAGATGAGTATGGCCGGGTCGACGGCTTTGATATGCGGACCAACGACCCGAAGCATCTGCGCATAGTGCGCACCGTCCTCGTACACGCACGAAGCGTAGTACACATCGAAGTCCGGTTCGTTCTGGGGGCTGAACGCGTACACGGGCAGGCCGAAGGTGTCCTGCGCCATGGCGATGAATGCGGCACACAGCCTGCCGAAATCATCGTAGTGTTCGGCCAGAAGGGAGTTGTCTCCCGAGAGCCCCTCACATCGTCCGTTCGCCTTCATCCAGCCGGGCGGCGAGAACACGTCCGGCGCAAACCTGAACGTCTGCCCGAGTGAATCGGCAATGCGCTTGAGCGTCTGGAACCGCCGCAACTCGCTTCGGATACTGGGGGTAACAACGAAGGTACCTGGCGATGGGTTGAAGTCGCAGGCGCGCGTGTCGAAGCCGCGCACCAGCGAGATCCCAATCTCCCTGACAAGCGTGTCGGCGAACGGAGGCCAGAACGGCTCGTCGGGAAGGTAGTAGTTGCCCGCCTGCCAGTGCGGCAGGACAGTGGTAATTCCCACACCGTCGATGGTCTGATAGGTGGCGGACCGGTCGACATCGACGACGACTGCGTCGCCTTGTGATACCACGAATGCCACCGTGAGAACAGCGCTGGAGATGACATGGATTCCAGACATGACAACTGCCTCCTTCCGCGTACCGTCTGTGCGTCGGATCCGCCACTGCCTGATGGCTGACCCTAGGGCAGATGGATGTTCAGGCGCGCGCCGGTGCGTACCGCTCCAGCACGTGGTTCAGTGAGACACCGGACACCCGCTGCGCCGGCGCATGTGCGGGAGGGTGCTGCGAGCCTGCCAAGGATGTCGTACGCCCGCAAAGCCGCGTCTGCAGACCGGGCGTTCCGGGCAACAGCGACCGGGCGAGGCGCGCGAGTGGCGATGGCGCCCTCACTCCGGTAGCGGTATCCCAGCGAGACGACCCCGTTCGCGGGCAGGCTGATCGCTGCCCCCGACAGTACGGGACCTGCGTCAGCGAAGTTCTGCGAGGGAGACGTCACCCGCATGTCGAACTGCGTCGGCAGACTGCCGTTTGTCACCTCCAGAGACACCGTCACGGACACATCGCCGCTGTTGACCAGCACCACCGACATCGACCCGCGCCCCGCGTCACAGTACGCACCGACAGCTACCCGCGAGTCGGAACTGGCGGCCAGAACGCGTTTCATCCCCGGCCGTATGAAGCGCATGAACTGCGCGGTCGTGTAGTAGCGCGGATCCTTTGCGCCGTCCTGCGTATCCCAGAACAGGCCCCCGTACATAAGGGCCGAGCCGCCGCAGCGGGTCAGCACCTTGATAGTTGAGCGAGCCTCGGAGAACGCGTCCCCATAGTCAGTCAGTCGACCGGAACCCTGTTCGCTGTCCCACCACGGGCGTGCGTGTGTATCCGGGAACGTGTCGTAGGTGATGCTGTCAACCATGACGCCGTCGGTGAATCCGTGGGTGGCGAACCGGTCGAGGTACTCACTGGCAGCCGGGTTGCTCATCACTCCGTTTTCCCACGAGGGATACGCCCAGGCCATGTGTTCGCACCCGTATACGAGAGTGCCGTAGCCAAGACCGCGTATGGCCGGGCCGACGACACTCAGTGCCTGGCTGTAGTGCACGCCGCCGGAATAGCTGCATGAGGAATACGGTTCGTTGAAGAACGGCTCGTTCTGCATGCTGAACGCATACACGCTTACCTGGAATGAATCGTGCGCCGTGGAGATGTAGCGGGTGCACAGCGCGGCGAAATCTCCGTAGTGTGCCTCCAGGAGCGAGTTGGTCGGATCGCTCGTGTACGTGCCCTCGGCGCCGCCGAGGCACTGCCCGTTCACCTTCATCCACCCGGGAGGCGAGAACACATTGGGGGCGTAGCGGAACACCTGGCCCAGCGAGTCGGCACGGCGCTGGAGGTAGCGGATACGCAGCAGTTCGTCCCGAATCGCCCCCGTCACCACAAACGTCCCCGGCGCGGGGTTGAACTCGCAGGATCGGGTATCGAAACCACGCATCATGCTCACCCCCACGTCGTGCATGAGCGTATCGGCGAAGGGCTCGAATGGCGCATCGACAAAGAACGGACCTTGCCTGTACTTCCACATGTTCGGCAGCCCGCAGTAGCCTACTCCCTCGATTGTCTGGTAGGTCACGGACGGGTCAATCGAAATCGAGATGGGCTGCCCTGTTGACGATGGGACGATGAGAGAAACCGGTAGTGCAATAGCCCAGATCTTCATGTGTGCCTCCTGACGCTGGTGTGCGCTCAACAGCAAAGATATCCCACACGTCAGGGCAGCGAACGGCAATATCGTGACACCAACGCAAATAATATCTATATTATTTGTTGTGACAACGAGAACCACACCTCGCTGCACCCCGATCGGAGCGGGACAACAGCAGGCGATCGCCTACGTGCGCACGCTGCTGCAGCGCACACCGGCCGGGGCATCTGTGCGTCTGCCGTGCGTGGTGGAACTGGCGCACGGCGCCGGTGTTTCGTACGTGACGATGTGGAAGGCAGTACGTCGTCTCGCCGACGAGGGCCTGCTTCGGTCCAGGCGCCGAAGCGGTATCTGGTCGCTGCCGACCCCGGTCGTAGGCAGACGGGTCGCGGATGGCCCCGTGCGCCTGCCAGGCGAATCACTGGCCGGGTTTATTGCCCGACACTTGCGCACGGAGATCGCATCCGGCACCTACCGCGCCGGCACCCCTCTGCCACCGGCCAAAGAGATGGCGGTGCGTCTGCAGGTATGCCCACGCACCGTGCACGCCGCACTGCGGCTGGCTCATGGACGTGGTACGATTGCACGTGATCGCCGCCACTGGGTTGTACCGCAACCAGAACTGCACTCTTCCCATCTGCGCCTCCTGCTGTTCGCGCCTCCGTTCCAGCCCGAGCCGATGCTTCCCCCCGCCACCTATAGTCAGCAGGTGCACCACCAGCTGGAGGCGGAGTGCAGCAGGCGGGCGATTGCGGTAGAGATGGCCGAGGTCGGCACGCACGGAGCAGTGAGTGTCAAAGGGCACAGTGGTGCGACGCTGGTCGATCTGGCGGCTGCTGGAGTACTGGCGGGGTGTGCGGTGTTGAGCGATGGCCTGTCGCCCGACGATCTGCGCGAGCTGCTGAACCAACTGCGGCCGCTATCGCGTCCGGTAGCTGTGCTGGCCAACACCGACGACCTTCCTGTCATCGAACCGATAATTGCCGGCAGGGCACGAGTGCGGCTGTTCACGGTTGGCAACGACTACACAGCCGGCCGCCGGCTGGGCGACCATCTGGCACGCATGGGCCACCGGCGCATCGCCTACGTCTGCATGCATCACCACCGTCGCTGGTCCGCACAGCGTCTGGCGGGCCTGCAGGATGCCTTTGAGGGGCTTGCGGCCGGAACAGCGGTGCACGCGATCCTGAGTACGCGTGGCGACGAGCAGCCCGAACTTGGGCAGCATACGCGCAAACAGCTCGCTTCGGCATTGAGAGTGCTGCCGGCCGGCCGATCCAGTGCCCCTGACAGAACGCAGTTTCTCAGTGGTGTCCTGTACAGTACCGAAGAACGACTGCTGGCCCGCCACCGTCGACGCGTCAGTGCCAGGTTGGTGCAGCGGGCACTGGGAAAGCCCGGTGTCACGGCGTGGGTGGCAGGCAACGACCTCACCGCAATCGCCTGTCTTGACCACTTGGCGGCCCGCGGCCTCCGTCCGCCGCGCCCGCTGTCGCTCGCAGCGTTCGATGACACGTATGCCATGCTGGTACACCGGGTCACAGCGTACCACTTCGATACCGCCGCCACTGCACGGGCGATCCTGGACTTCGCGCTGAGCAAGGACGGCCCCGGCGAACGCAAGAACGTCGCACGCTCTCTGACAGTCGAGCCACAGGGACAGATAGTCACTCGGGATACCCTGCAGGGGCCAACACCCGCAATGTCTACGTCCCTGCCACACCCCTCCTGCGGAACTCCGCCGGCCCCATGCCGCGCAACGAGGAGAACACCCGTGAAAAATGCGCACGGTCGCAGTAGCCGGTGCGGTCGGCAATCTCCTTGATACCCAGGCGCGAATGGTGGAGCAGTTCACAGGCATAGTCGATACGGTGGCGCGTGTGCCAGGCCTGCGGAGTGAAGCCGGTCTGGGATCTGAAGAGGCGGATGAACGCATTGACATTCATACCCGCTTCGTGGGCAAGGGCGTCGTTGGCCACAGGATGGTCGACGTGGAGCTCCATGGTGGATATCGCACCCGCGACACGCGGGTCAAGCCGCGAGTCCTGCCACTCCCCTGCCGGGACCATCGCCAGGCCGGCCAGACACAACTGGTGCGCCAGTATCTGCGCCCGCTGGCTTGACCCACCCCCGGCGGAGAGAACACCGACGATCTCACCTACGACACCGGCAGTCTGGTTTCC
>CAZJJT010000214.1:0-7629 GCA_964546395.1 uncultured Fibrobacterota bacterium | reverse complement strand
GTGGTCGGGTCCCAGAAATGCCAGGAGAATATCAGGCTGCGGTCCGGGTCCCGGTCTACAAGGTACTGAGCGTTATTGAGGATGTATTCCTCGCCTCGTCCCCATCGTGCCGCATCGATCACCAACGGAACATGCACGCCGGCGGCGCGGATCCGTGATACGGCGTTCTCGTACGCCTCCCGGAACATCGAATCTGTCACAGTGCCGTTGCCCGCCTCATTGGCGATATTCAGCAGCAGATAGTCCTGATGCTTGCGGAGTACTGCCGCCACTTCGGGACTGGCCCAGTAGTCGACACAGGCGCTCAGGCTGTCCCACTCACCGGTCGCTTCCCACAGACACGGCATCGGGGTCATGCCGTTGGCGATGCAGTTGGTGATGGTGGTGTCGAGCTGTCCCACTGTCGGCGTCGGGTACGCGAGTTTCCAGAAAATGCGGCACACATTGGCACCGGTCTTCGCTATCTCCGGATAGGTCACCACACCTGCGCGGTCCCAGTACACAATCATGGCGTTGATTCCGCGCAGCACCACCCGCTGACCGCACTTGTCGTACAGGTGACGGCCGGAGACAACCATGCCTGGATGAGTGCTGTCCTGGCACCGAACGGGCGACACGATGCCTGCAAGCAATACCGCTGCTGCTGCGAGAGCAATGGCCAGTGTGCGTACTGCTGCTTGTCGGAGCTTCACCGGGTACCCCCCACCCATCCCTGGCCGCTCGGGCCGTGTGCGCCCAACCACAGCAGCGCTGCCTGTCGACCCGATGTAGACACCGTGCGGCCGTCGAGAAGGCAGGCACCGCCACACGTCCGGGTCACTGTTCGCTTCCCTGTGGGCAGGCGGACAACAGCCGTCGTCGTGGTCGTTACAACAGCAACAGCATCCAGCCCGCTGCGTGCCACAAATGTGTACTCGTAGGTGGTTGTTGCAGGAAACGACGGCATGCGGCCGCAGACGGGGCAGTTGACAATGGTGCGAAGCGCAAAATCGGCGCCGGTGTCGACTGGTACGCGTATGGTCAGCGGCGTACCGGTTGTGTCGACAAGCAGAAACAGGCTGTCGCGAACGTAGCTGAGCGCAACCGGCGCATCGCCGAACACCCAGCCGCCGTACAGGTGGCACGCAAACGACGTGTCATCGCACTGCGCACCCGCCACGAAATCTGCCGAGTCGCCATCCAGGAGCCGCACGAAGACACTGTCGACCACGCTGTCGCCCGGCGACGACTGTTCGAGGTGGACCGTGCCGATCGTATCGAAGATGTCCATCATGGGTTGCACGTCCAGTCGAAGAGAGTCCGGGGATACGCTCATCGCATCTGCCTGTTGCCCAACCATCAGCAGCAGGACCGGTATCAGGACTCGAAGCATGCGGGGCCTCCTCGTGTAGAGATCCCTTCACAGTGTAACCACGGTGCTGTCGGAAGGGCAACTGTCTTGTGCGGTGCACTGCGTACAGCATATCTGCGCGGGTCCCGCCAACGGCGCCTCGCGGGCCGCGACTCCAACCCGCCGAGTACCCGGCCTCCGGCATCCCATATGCATCTCCACGAACCCGTGAGACTCATCCCCTCACCACCTTCCCCCGGTCCCTCAGGGCATCCAGCACGCGCCGCAGCACCGAGTCACTCGCCTCCTGCCGGAAATACCGCACATCCGCAATCACGATCAGCTTCGCCTTCGCCCGTGAGATGCTCACGTTGATCAGGTTCGCGGCCTGCGTGCCGCCGGTCAGCAGCACCCCCGGTTTCATGGGAGCCGTGTCCACCGTGTCCAGTATCACCAGCTCGCATTCGTTGCCCTGGAACCGGTGTACCGTGTGGCAGGTTACTCGCTCAGGATCCAGCCTGCTGCTGCGCAGGAATTCGCGAATCAGGCGTGACTGTGCCACATACGGGGTGATCACCGCAACGTGCTCCACCCCGCCGGCAATCGCCTGCTCGCAGTATGCGGCGCACAGTGTCGCCGAGTGACGATTGCGCCTCGAGTAGCTTGCGTCGCTGGTCTCGCACCGTCCAGCTCCGCCCGTGTCCACCAGTACCAGTGGCGTGCCTGGGAATGGCTCGCGCGCGGTCTGTGCGTTCCGGTCCTGAGCGTTCACGCCGTTCAGCAGCCTCCCCTGGTAGAACAGGTCGCTCACCAGGGTGCCGATCACCGGGTGCATCCGGTACTGCGTGTCGAGCAGGGCCACCCATTCGCTCGTGTGCGGCTCCGGCACGGTCACCTCGAAGATGCTGCGGCCCATTGCCCGCGCCACCAGGTTGCTGCGCGACTGCACAATCGGCGGGAGCTGTTGCGGGTCGCCCACCAGGATCACCTTCTGCTTCGCCAGGCTCGCGCAGTAGAACAGTGTCGGCAGCACCGCCATCCCGGCTTCCTCCACCACCACCGCATCGTACCGCTCGCTCTCGAGCAAGGGGCTGAGGTATGCCGTGGTCATGGTGGTAAGAGTAATCAGCGCGCGCTGCACGATCGCGCGGTCGGTGAGTCCCAGGTGTGTGTCCACCCGTTGGACACGTTCCCGTGCCGCACCCACAACCGACTCCAGACGGCGCAGCCGTGCCGCAAGCGTCTTCTCCTGGTTCCGCGGCGGCCGCCCGAGCAGGAAACTCACTCGCCGCGGCGGGAACACGCCGGCCAGGGCCGACGGGTCGAGGGCGTCCGCCGCGGCGCCGGCAAACAGCGTTGTCTGCTGCGGGTCGAGTCCCCTCCGTATGCGCGCCAGGGCATCGGTGCACCGCCGCAGCTGCTCGGCCCGCGTCTCCAGCGACCGGTGAAGGGCCGCCGCGCGCTCGCGCCGCTCGCCGTGCACGCGTGCGGCTATCTCGCGCAGCGACGCGCCGTGTGTGGCGGCCGATGTCTGCCCGAGCCGCAGCACTTCTCCTTTGTCAAACAGCATGCGTGCCAGCCCGCTGCCGTCCAGTTTCGCCAGCGCCTGGTCGACTGCCGCGTTGGTGGTGGAAACCACCAGCGTGCGCAGCCCCATCGCGCACAGCGTGGTCACGATACCGGCCAGTGTGGTGGTCTTGCCGGTCCCGGGCGGTCCCCACACGAACGCCAGGTCCGATGCCATGCACAGGCGGATTGCGTCACACTGGCTCTCGTTGAGTGTTCCGGGCATCGCACCCGTGGGAACAGTTTCGCGGGTGACCGGGGCCTTGCCGAACGCGCGCAGCGCCGATCGGATCTCGTATTCAGCGGGGGAATCGAGCAGCCGCTGCAGCGACTGCAGCAGGCGTTCGTACAGAAACCACGGGTAGATGACCAGCACGACGTTGTTGCCCGCCAGGTCGAGACTCGTCTGGGCGCTGAGCAGCACTGTGTCCGAGTCGACGCGCTCGATGCTCACGAGGTACTCTCGTCCCTCGGTGCGCAGCGAACACTCGGTCCCGGCCGCCAGCTTGTCGTTGGGTTCGGGCACGCGGAACTCGTAGCGCGGCGGCTCCGTCTCGCCCACGCGCCGCCCGGCCGTGAGCGCGACCTCGAACGGCCCCATGCGCTGTCGCATCGCCTCCATTTCGTCGCGAATGGCGCGGGTGAAGGTTTCTATGATTCTGGCTGCGAGGTCGGCAGTCATGTCATGCTCCGGAACGAAAATGGTTCCGGCAGCAGCTTCTGGGGGCTTCGCGGGGTACCGGGTGGGCTGGTCCGGTGGTATGCGTTGTGGGGCTGACCCGGACCCTCACGGGGCCGCTGCTCCTTCTCTGTCTCCTGCGGTGAACTCAGCTCTTCTCGCCCAACACAATCGCCATCGCAACCCCCTCGGCTGCGTTGCCCACAGAGACATCACGCTTCAGCTCCGCCCTGGCAGCACGAGCCGCTGCCACGAGATCGGGAAGTGCTGTACGCAGCGCAGATTCCTGCGCGGCGCGGCACGAAAGTGAGAGCAACGCAACTGGGTGGTTCACATGCACCTTCCGCTCCGATTTCCATTTGCGCACCGACTGCACCAGGGCCAGCAGCATGTCGGCAGCGGCCTGCTGCTCCGGAGACAGGTGTGTCTCAGGTGCGGTTGGCCATGCCGCACGGTGGACGCTTTCGGCAGGTTCCCTGGCAAACACCAGCCGATGGATCTCCTCTGTCACAAATGGCACGAACGGCGCGAGGAGTTTCAGTGTGCCGAGCAGCAGCTCCCTGAGCAGCACCTTTGTTCGGTCTGCGAGTGCCGCGTCACACGTACTCCCTTCCCACAGGCGTGGTTTGGCAATCTCCAGGTAGTTGTCGCAGAAATCCCCCTGGAAGAACAGCTGAGCCTCCCGTAGCGCCTGGCCGTAGTCGTACTGCTCGAAGGCACTCGTACACGCTCGCAGCGTATCTGCGTATCGAGCAGCAATCCACTGGTCGGACAATGACCCACCAGTACCTTCCAGAACAGAACCAGCCGCCTCGCCGGTACCCTCGGTGAGTGTCGCCACCAGGCGAGCAGCATTCCAAAGCTTGGTCACCAGACGTTTGCCGTCTGCGAGTGTCTCTTCACTGTACCGAAGGTCGTGCCCCGGCGACACTGTTGCCGACCAGTACCGCACTGCATCCGCAGAGAACCGCTCAATCACTTTCTGCGGGTCTTCGTGGTTGCCCAGCCGCTTGCTCATCTTCCTGCCCTGGTTATCCAGCCCCCACCCTGAGATCATCACCGAACGCCAGGGCAGCTGTTGCGTGTGGAATTGGCCCTTCGCAAGCGTGTAGAAGAGCCAGGTCCGGATGATCTCGAACGCCTGCACGCGCACCGACGCCGGGTACAGCTTCGCCATACGTGCGCTGTCTCCCTCTGCCCAGCCCGCGTTGATCAGCGGTGTGAGTGAGCTGGTCATCCACGTGTCCATCACATCCCGCTCAGGCGCAAAGAACGCGTTGCCGCACTCGCACCGCGCCGCACTGGGCGGTGTATCCACGGTTGGATCAACCGGCAGACTGTCTTCGGGCGCCAGCAGTGGCTCACCGCACGTGGTGCAGTACCACACAGGAAACGGCACGCCGTAGAACCGCTGGCGCGATATGCACCAGTCCCACTTGAGGTCATCAATCCAAGCGTCCAGCCGCACTTTCATGAACTCGGGGTACCACTGCAGTTCGGCGGCCCGACGGCGGAACCCGTCGCGGTGGCCAAGCAGGTCCACGAACCACTGTGGCGTGCAGTTGAACTCCACCGGGGTCTCGCATCGCTCGTGCACGCCCACCATCCGGGCGGTCGGCCGTGACCCGCGCAGCAGGTCTGCCTCCTTCAGCAATGACACCGCTTTGCGCCGCGCCTCCGTCGTGCAGAGCCCCTGCAGTGGACCGGCAAGATCGTTGAGCATACCGCGTTCGCCGAACACCGGCCGTGTTGGCAGGTTATCGGCGCGCCACTTGCTCACGTCCTCTGCATCACCCCACGTACACACCATCATGAGTCCTGTGCCATAGGCGGGGTCCACCTCGGTGCTGTACTTCACCGGCACATCCTGCCCGGACAACGGAAGAAGTGCCGTTGTCCCGCGCAGTGCAGCGTACCGCTCGTCTTCAGGGTGTGCATAGAGCGCCACGCATGCGGCAAGAAGTTCGGGCCGTGTGGTGCTGATGACCAACTCCTTGCCATCTGCGCCGGCGAACGCAATGTCGTGCAGCGTCCCTTCGGCCTCACGCGTCTCGATGTCGGCCTGCGCCAGCGACGTGCCGCAGCGAAAGCACCACTGCACCGGTTCGTCGCGCCGGTGCACGAGCCCGGCGCGGTACAGTTCCAGGTAACTCTTCTGCGCTGCCCGCCTGCACCGGTCGTCAATGGTGGAGTAGGTCTGTCGCCAGTCCACCGAGATGCCCAGTCTGGACCAGAGTTGGCGGTACGTCTCCGCGCCGCGCCGTGTCTCTTCGAGGCACAGCTCAATGAACCGGTCGCGCTTCACAGTGCGCTTGTCGATCCGATGTTTCTGCTCCACGAAGCGCTCAGTCGGCAGTCCGTTGTCATCGAACCCCATGGGGTAGAACACGTTGTACCCGCGCATCCGTTTGTAACGAACCACGAACTCGGCCTGCGAGTAGCTCATCGCGTGACCGATATGGAGATGGTCGGCGGACACATAGGGTGGAGGCGTGTCCACGCTGAAACATTCGGCCGCACTATCGGGGTCGAAACGGTACAGGCGCTGCTCTTCCCACCACTGCGCGATGCGCGGCTCCGCCTCGGCTGCATTGTACTTCTTTGGGAACTCCATTGGGTTGTACTCCCAAAATGAAGAAGGCCCGCTCGTACGAGCGGGCCTTCGTGGTTGTCCTGGTTTGCAGCAGCGCTACCAGCCCGCTCCATTGGGATGCGTGATTACGACGACGACAGTGCGCGGTGCGTGTCTGCGGTGGCTGTGGCTGATTCTGCTGCTCATCATCTCTACGGCTTCCTCTGCGGGTAGTATACAATGTGGAGGTCCGTTTCCGGGTGCTGTGCCAGGTACCCCGGATGGTTCTGTCGTTCGCATGCGGATATCCCGTTGCCGGGGACCGTCGACTGGACCGTCGTTCGCGGCCTCCTGCGAGGTGGTTCTACGCCACGAGTGCGTCGCATCGCTCGCGGAGTCCATGTACCTGCATCTCCAGCGCTTTGGCACTGCAGTGCTCGAGAAACCACCCGCTGACACCGCCATACTCAAGGGTAACCAGCCAAGGAGTGGGCCAACGCCCCATGCGAAACTGCGCCAGGCACCAGTCGAGCGCTTCCCAGTCCTCGGCCCGCGCAGCCACGTGGTCGCTGAGACCACGCTCGGAAGGCATGGTGCCGCAGAAATGCATGTCGCGTACGCGGTGCATCGGAAGGGTTTCGACATACCGCTGGAACGACATGCCAAGGTTATGCGTGGTGACAAGTGCGTGCGCGCTGTCGAAGAGCAAGCCGCACCCGGTCTCTTCGACTACCTTCGAGATCACCTCCGGAAGCGTGGTCACCAGCCGGAAGTTGTCATTGGGCCCAAAGTAGGGGACGTTCTCAACAGTGACACGGTCCGCACCGAAGCGCGCGACAGCAAGCTCCACGTCGGCAATCACCTGCCTGGTGACCAACTCAACATGCGCAGGTTCCAGACAGTCAAGAGGGATGGCCGGGTTGTCTTCCCGTATTGCGTTGAGGTGCAGCGAAACATACGGCGTGTCTGTACCTGCAAAGACCGCCTCCACTGTGGCAAGGTCATCCTGTGTCAATCCTGCCCCGGCACGAAGGTCCGCATGGACCGTAACCGGCCCGACAGCCTTCGCCTGTGCTGTCATACCAGGCCATGGCGGCACCTTGAGGTAGTCAACCGGAAGGCGGCCTTTGCGGTAGAGCTCCACGGCGGGTGCGGAGTAGTTCACTGCAAGCTTCATGGTGTCCACCACTGACTTCGCGTCGGCACGGAGAGTATTGGCTCAGCAACGCCAGAACTCCCCTACCCCGTCTCAGCTGCCAGGACCGCCAGGTGCGCCACCGTGTCCCGGTTCTGAGTAGTGGCAACAGTCCCGAGCAACCCTTCAAAGGCACTGTTGCTGAGTTTGGTCTTGCCGTAGCCGTTGGGACAGTACAGGTAGACTTCGTTGCCGCGAACCATGTACTCCTCGCCTTCGGCCCACGCTCGCTCTATCCCTGGCCTCGGTCCCTCGTTGTGTGCATGGCATGTGTATGCCATGGCTCA
>CAZJJT010000213.1:0-7640 GCA_964546395.1 uncultured Fibrobacterota bacterium | reverse complement strand
ACGACATTCAGTACCAGGTGTATGTGCGGTTCATCTGTAATGCTGCTACGCAGCGGATGTACTGGGCGTGGAACTGGACAACGCAGCAGTCGATCCAGGCCATTTTCCGTCGCATCGACTGGGCGGACAGTTGCGGCATCCCTTCGCGCGGCCACACGATCGTATACCCGGCCTGGTGGGCGTCACCCGAATGGCTCCAGGACTACGAGGACAACCCGGCAGTTCTGCGCGACACCATCGCCGATCACGTCACAGAATGTGCACAGCGGCTCGAGGGCCGGCTGAGCGACTGGGACGTGGTCAACGAGATGAGCTACTGGACCGAGGTCCGCGATGCGGTCGGCGGGCGGCAGTACTTCGCCGACTGGTACAAGCTCGCAAAGCAGCACGCACCGAGTATCCGTACTGTGGTGAACGAGTTCGCCAATATCGAGAACGGCGCCATGAACCGCGCGTCCATCGATGCCTACAAGGACCTGGTACAGTACCTGATTGACAGCGATGCGCCCGTTGAGATGTTGGGGTTCCAGGGGCACTTCGACAGCTATACCGACGCCGAGGTGCTGTGGGGTGTGCTCGACGAGTTCGCGGCGTTCGGCAGGCCGCTGCGCGTGACCGAACTCGATGTCAACGTCAATAATGAGCAGGTCCAGGCCGAGATGCTCTACGATCTGCTGCTGGCCCTCTACGCGCACCCCGCCATGGTGGGAGTGACGCTGTGGGGGTACTGGGAAGGCAACATGTGGAACGAGCGACGTGGACTGGTGCGGCGCGACTGGTCTCGCAAGCCCAGCTTCGATGTGTGGCGGGACCTGATCTACTCCCAGTGGTGGACGCCGGAGCAGACGCTCAGCACGGGAGTTACGGGGGCGTCGGCATACACGGGGTATCGGGGGCGCTATGACGTGAGGGTCAGCCACGGCACTGTCGACACGACCGTTTCGGTCCTCTTTGCCCACGACCCCGACTCGTTGGTCGTGCAGCTTCCGCTCAGTGCCGGCGCCCACGGCATGGCGCCGGCCGGATCACCTGCCGCACGGCGCACGACGCTGCGGCTGCGCGATGGCAGTGTGCTGGGCGTCGTGACGGCAACTCGCTCGGCGGCGGTGTCGGTACTGAGCCCGGCAGGGCGCCTGCTCTATCACGGAGCGCTGTCTCGATTGAGTTCCATCGGGCTCGACCGCACTGGCAGTGGCGTGATACTCGCTCGAATCGTGGATGGGGCCGCCGTACCGGTCATGGTGCGTGCCGTGGTTCGCTAGCGGCATGTCTGATTCCTATCGGATCCCCGGCGAACATCAAGGGGCGAATCCCCGATCGGGCAGAGCTGCTCAGGCTGCAGCGTGTTCGGCCCGTGCGATGATCTCTTCCTGGTGCCCGGGCGACAGGTCCACGAACCGGGCACTGAAACCGGCCACGCGCACCAGCAGATCACCATGGTCCCCCGGGCTTCGCTGGGCTGCCCTCAGACGTGCTGTGTCGATGCAGTTCACCTGCAGTTCCTGCCCGCCGCCGGAGAAGAACGCGCCGAGGAGCGAACCGAGGGCGGAAGGCGGCGTGCCGTAGGGGAGCGTGAGGTTGAGGTTGCTGCCACCGCGGAAGAACCGCGCAGCGTCGATTCCGAGCACGCTGCGCAGCAGTGCCGTGTGGCCCCGCGACAGGGTGCCCTGCTGCGCGCCGATGCTGTCCGCCAGGGCGTCACCTGCCTTGCGACCGTCAGGGCTTGCGCCTACCCGGGCCCCGTCGAGCCTGTGCAGGCTCCGAATCACGTGGCACACGATTGAGGCGCGGCCGTCGGTCTGGCTGTCGATGTCGCGCAGGACTCGCTCCCTCATCTCCAGCAGTCGGCGCATCCATGCATCGGCCCGGCCGTTGTCGGTGCCCCACGCCGGGGCCCCCTTCAGGGCCCGCGTCGCGGTACCGTCGTGGTCGCCGTCGCGAAGTGCGGCCCGCAGGGCGCTCAGGCTGGTGCGGCCGTGCAGGAATACGGCGTGCTCGATGGCCGCGAGCGCATTGGCAGCGTTGACAAGTCCACGCTCGTACACGCACGGGATTTCGTACGCCATGCCGCTCAGAAGGTCTTCACCCCGCTCCGCGCAGCCATGCATCAGTGAAGACGCGAAGGGGGTGGGCACGACGTGCGCTTCGTGCACGCGCCGCTCCCGGCCGCGGAGTCGTCGTGCGGCCAGTGTGCGGCGCAGTTCCTGCTCCAGGATGTCGAGTACCTCGCGGGCGCTGTGCAGCGAGTCGGGGTCAGGGTGCCTGTCCAGCGCGGCCATCAGAAGGCCCAGGTGTTCGATGACGCCCGCGGAGGGAGCCGCGGAGGAGGCCGACCGGCCCGGCACCCCGAGTTCGTTGCAGCCGATGACGCAGTACTCCCATGCATCCGCGGGGGCGATACCAGCGGCGATAAGTCCCTCCACGGTCGGCCCGTCGCCAACCAGCAGGGGCATGCTCAACCCATGGGCCAGCAGGTGCGTCGCGTGCACTCTCACGCGTGGGTCGAGACCGGGGTGCCAGCGGAGGAACAAGTGGGGGTCACCGACGCGGACCATGTCGCAGGCGTCGAGGAAGCAGCTTGTAAGCACGTTGCTGCAGTCACGGCCATGGGAATCCGCGCCGCCGACCGTGATCGCCTGGGTCTTCGAGCCCCGTCCCTGAAACGAGTTCGCGGCTATCTTGAGCATGAAGCCGGCGACCAGAGCGGTGGTTTCTTCCGTGTCGATGGTGTTGTCCACGAGGTGCGCCAGCGCACGGTCGGGGAGTCCGATGGAAATGGAGAGGCCGTGCCCTTCGATGGCGGTTGCGAGGTGGACCAGTGCGATCGCCTGGAGCCCTTCGAACAGGTCGCGTGCGGGACGCAGAGGAACATGCATGCAGGCACGGCTGACTCGACCCAGCGCTTCGCGGACCAGCGGATCCTGTTCACGCAGCGCAGCCAGCTCCGCGGCTCCGGCGTACCGCAGTGACCATGCGACAACTGCGTGCAGTGAGATGAGCATCGCCTGGCGGTACGTCTGCTGCTCCTCGCTGCCCTCGGTCGCGTGGCCCTCGACTTCGGTGATGATGCTCTGCAGGCCGTCATGCACAACGCGCCTGAAGTTGACTGCGAGGTGCCCAACCCCCGCGCAGCCGCCGACACTGCGGTGCTGCCAGTAGTCAACGAGATCCGTGGGGACATGACGGTCAAGCAGACCCTCGAGACTCGGATTCTCGAGGAGCGTCTGCGCATCGGCACAGAAGCCGTGCTCAGGCATCAGCATCCATGCACGTGGCGTGGAAGAGGTGTTGCCGGCAAACAGCGGGTTGCTGTGCAGCTCGAGGCTCATGTGGCGCAGCACATGGGCAAACGCCTTCGCACGACGAAGAGGTGCCGGCTGACCCTCGGTCTGCCGATACGATTCGGTTACGAGAAGCGCGCGCTCAAGACACACCGTGTCTGGCGCTTCGAGCAGCGTGGCGCGGGCACGGTGCACCAGTGAAACGAGTGCAGGCGGTGCGAGGTACGCGCCGGACGGTGGGGCGGCTGCGAGGGCGGCACGGCCCTTCCCGATGAACGATATGCGTCCCATGGCGACTCCTGTGAGCGGCTGTCCTGCATGAGTGTAGTGTAGGCAAGTGTGCGAGTACTGGCAACAGGTCAACAAGCATATAGATGCAATATTGACCCTATTGTCTCACTCGCGCGTTACGTTGTCTGGCGGTGGACCATGCGGCAGAAGGCCTGAACGAATCCGCGGGAGGAGTAGGAGAGTGGCAGGTCGCCAAGGAGAGCGTGCGCCATGAGGTAGCCGATGCGGTCGAAGTCGGGGCCGCAGTAGGAGAGGCCGAGGTGGTACCGCCCGGGGTCGTCCTCAAGCGTGAGTATCGCTGTATGAGCAGGTACCGTGATGCGGTGCTCGGATGCTGCCGTGAGGGCGCGGGCGGCGTCTGCCGAGGAGCCAAACACCCAGACATCGGCGTTGCGGTACTCCAGGATCGTGCGCATGGGGTCGGTGCAGAACGTGGTTTCGTGCGCGAGCACGTCGGGACTGAGCGCGACGTGCTTGCCCAGGCGTTGTGCTATCGCGGTGCGTTGTCGTGAGATATTCAGGACATCCTCGATGGCCCCGGGCCCCTCCCGTTCCGAGGTCACCACGAAGCGGCAGCGGGGAGGGGAGGCGAGCCCGGCAATCTCGGCCCGAAGCTTCACCATCACCCAGAGTGGTCCGTGGTAGTCCCACAGGTACTGCTGTTCGTCGAGGAAGAACAGCACACGGCTGGCGCGGCGTCTCTGCAGCATGTGCGCGACCTCGCGAGCGGCGATGGTGCTGATATGCCCTCGCGAGAGCACGTCACCAAGGTCCTGCAGTTGTGCCAGCTCACCTCTCACCATGTCACTGACCACGCGGGGAGGCGTAACCAACCTGCTCTGCGTGATGCGGCGAAGTGTCGGCAGTGCCTGATCGAAGTCGCTCCCGCGCACACGTGCCAGAAGGATGCCGCTGGGGAAGCGCCGCGCCTTCTGCCACCGACGGTACAGCGACGGCAGGGCGTCGATCGCACTGTACATGATCGAGGCGCCGTACGAGGAGAGGTCGTACTCCATCTTGCGGTAGGCGTGGGCCAGGAAGTCGCTGCCGAAGAGTTCGCCGAAGTCACTGCTGCGCGCGCTCAGCACGCAGATGACACCCGTGTGGGCGGCGCGGAGCGCTCCCGAACTGTCGGTGCCCACGAAGTAGGTACGTCCCACGCGCGCGAGCAGTTTCCTCTGCGAGAGCAGGAGCAGGGCCCTGCGTGCTGTAGCGGGTGCGACGGCGAACTGGATGGCTATCGACTTGAGCGGGGGAAGCGGGTCGCCGATACGCAGCGCGCCCGACGAAACGAGGCCCGTGATCGACCGGGCTGTTGATTCAACCGAACCAACAGGGGCATCGGCGGGCACGGGCGCGGCAAGGGGCGCAACGAATGTGCCGCGACCGACATGGCGCACCAGCGCTCCTGACTCGACAAACCGGCGGAGCATACGCTCCACGGTTGTTTTGGAGAGCCCGAAGTCGCGCGACAATGAGCGATCGGGAGGGAGGCGAGTGCCGCCCGGCCTGGACGATACCTGCTGCTCGATCCACTCGACCAGCCGTGCTGTGGGGGTACTGGCCATGGGGCACCTGAGAATCAATGGGGGCAATACGTCACGAATATAGCAGGTTGGTGACAGTGAGGGGCTGTCGTTGGTTTGCGCAAGCATGTCATGATAACAGATCGTGCCACGAGGGCGTGCGGAAGCCGTTGGCAGGCCACGGTCTTCACGCTAGCATAGTGCCCATGGTATACTGGAGAGGCAGGCGGCCCGTGTGCCGTCGCTCACCGCAGCTGGTGGTCGTGGCGGGAGGAGGGGACTTGATGGTGAAAGCAGGTGCGATGCTGCTGGCGTGTGTGTGTGGCCTGACCGCCCAGTCGGTGAGTGTCGCCAAGTGGCGGGGCAACGCAAAGGGCGCGTACTCGGTAGTGATGGACGATTTCGGCGGGAGCGATCTGGGGTTCGCACAGTACGCCGATACCATGTACACCAACCGCGGCATACGTGTCTCGCTGGCGGTGGTGGCGGGGGCAGGCACACCGGCCAATTGGGCCTATGCACGCGACCTGCGCAGTCGCGGGTTCGAATTCATCAACCATTCCTGGTCGCACCGCAACGACTGGGGCCCCTCGGACTTCGCGCTCGAGATCGACAGCGCCAAGGCTGTCATCGAGCGTGAAATCCCCGGCAACCGGGCGCTGTTCTTCTGCTACCCTTACGAGATTATCACTGACACGATGGTGGGCTACCTCCGAAGGGGCGAGCACATCGGTTCGCGGGGCGGGAACTTCCATTCGCGTGGGCTCAACCCACCGATGCTTCCCGACCCGTTCCGGTCCCAGTTCCTCGGGTACGACCCGACCACCGGCACTTCGTCGCTCAACACCCAGGCAACCGATGCGACCACCACGGGCGGGTGGGGGTTACGCGAGACGCACAACGTCGGCACGAGTGGCGACTACGCCATCCGGCCCGACACGCTTGCCGCGCATCTCGATCACTGCAGGCAGCTTATCGACCAGGGGTTGCTCTGGATGGCGCCGGTGCAGGAAGCGGTCATGTACGCGCGCGAAAGGGAGTGCTACACGGTGTCAGTCGCGGCGAACGGCCTCGAGGAGTTGCGTGTCACGTTCGGCACGACCACGACCACGATCAACCCCTCAGGCGTCGCCCCCAACACGCTCTACGACTACCCGCTCACCCTCAAACTCGTGCCACAGGCCGGGTTCACGGTGCAGACGGTGACACAGGGCGGCAGCGCTCTTGCCTGGACCACCTCGGGGGACACTGTGCTGTTCGACGCTGCGCCGTACGGTGGGGTGGTGACTGTGGCAAGCATCAGTGCCGCGAGCAGCCCACGGACAGAGGAGATCTGTGCAGCGGGTGCACGGGCCGATACGAGGGCGTTCCTGCTCAACGGGGCGGTGGTGTGCGGCAGCGTGCGGCCGTGGCATGTCCTGGCCGCCCAGACGGGTGCGTTGCGGGTGCTGGCTGCCGAGGTGTCGCGGGACCGGCGCTGAGCGCACGGAGCGGTCTCCCACGCGCTACGGCACCGTCCCCATCTTCTTCCGCAGATGCTCCTCGAAGCTTGTCAGCATCGACGGGTACACGTACTTCGCGACGACGCGGAAGAGCCACTGCGGGATCCAGATATCGGGGTCGACCACTGCAAACATCCCCAGGTGCGTCCGCCCGCCGCGTTCTTCGAGCCACCACTCGATGTCGAACTGCTCGTACTCGACCGTTATCCACCCGTGGGGGTATGCGCGCACCATGGCGTTGAGCAGGGAGTCGTGGTTCTGGCTGAACACGATGGCACGGCGTGCGGAGAGCGTGTCGCGCACCGTATCGATATCGCAGAGGAACCAGGAGCGCGCGATGGCCACGCCGACCTCGATGTACAGAGCGCGGTCGCTGCTGTCGGGAAGGTAGACGGTTTCGACTTCACGGAAATACTTCAGCGAGGGTTTCGAGTCTGCCATGCCCGAAAGCGAGTGCCAGATACTGTCGAGCGGCACATCGATGGCCTTCATGGTCCCGGCGAAATAGCGCATCCCGTCGGGGCGCTCAAGAACGTGCACCGTGGTCAGTTGGGCGGCGGTGTCGACTCGGTACAGGCTGTCGCATTCTCGCGCGATGGGCTCGGGGATGTGCAGGCGGGTGAAGGGGGAGGACGACGCGCCTGCCGAAAGGGTGAGTGCAAGGCTCAGGAGCGTGGAGGCAGGATGGGTCACGTGTGGTCCCCGAGGTGCGTGTGGGGGTAATGTAGTTGGTCGGCATCGCACGTTGTCAAGTGTTCGGGTGTGGCTGTTGCCCCGGCGTTCGCCGTGCGTATATTACCCCCGCAGGCACGTCACGGGTGCGGCAGAGGTGACGCAGACCGGGAAAGACGGGGAGCCGGCAGCTCATACCATACAGGAGGGGGCCCTATGCGCGGCGCACTGATGACGTGTCTGCTGACAGGGGCGGTGGCGGTCGCGGCGGTTGCGCAGGAGGCGGGTGGCGATGAAGGGGTGAGTGCCACCCAGTCGGGGATCGAGGTTGCCCGGATCACCGTGTGTGCCAACGTGGCCGGAAGAGA
>CAZJJT010000212.1:845-7669 GCA_964546395.1 uncultured Fibrobacterota bacterium | reverse complement strand
GCCAGCGTATACCTCCACGCCTCCGTCACCCTCCGTCTCGGCCCCACCCGTACCACGGCGGGCGCGTGCGCGCCGCTCACGGGTGACAAAGGCGTACCCGTGTACCTTGACTGCGCCCTGCGTGCCGACAGTATCGCCGCGGGTCTCAGCTACGTACACCTCCCGCGCGGTTTCGAAGCCCCCCTCGGCCAGTTGACTTCGGTGGTGCGCAGGGACGCGCCCGACAGCACGAGCTGGGTGGACGCCGCGGAAGCGTACCTGCGGGTCAGGCTCGGACGCGCGCTGCAGGTGCAGCCGCGCGTGGCGTGTACGTGGTCGGACGGGGCGGTGGCGGCACGGCTCGGACTCGACGTGTCGGGCGGCGGTGTGTTGGCGTACCGTGCGCACTACCAGTACGAGCCCGCGGCGGGAATCACTGCCGGCGGCGAGTGTCACCGGCTCAGCGCCGCGCTCAGTGTCGATTCCGAACGCGCACTGGCGCTGCGTCTGAGCGGCCGCTGCTACGCCCGTTCGGGCAGTTTCTGGAGTGCCCGGGCGGTGGTTGAGCCGTGCCTGCGGTTTGCCGGAGCGGCTGAGGTGGCGCCCTGGGTCGCGGCCGGTTGCCGAACAGCGGCCCAACCGGCCTACGAGTGCGGCATCCGTCACTCCATCGCTCTGCACCAGCACGTCCGGGGCACGTTCATGGTGGGCGTGCCGGTCGGCAGTGCGCACGACAACACGGAGGTGGCGCTCAGTGGCACGCTCAGGCTCGAGATCTAGGCTCGTACCGATTGCCGCCGTCGCTGCCCTGCTTTGCGGGTGCGCGGTGGAGCACGATGAGGTGCAGGCGCTGCGGTTGAGTGTGTGTGATGTCGGGCAGGGGTTGGCGCAGATCGTGCACCGCGGCGGCCAGGGGATTGCCTGCGATATCGGCACGGAGGAGAGCGCGTCGCTGTGGCGCGCGGCGTACCGTGAAGACGACTCGCCCGTGCTGAATGCACTCGTGGTGTCGCACACCGACGCCGACCATGTGGGCGGACTGGCCGGTCTCGACACCGCAGTCGGGTTCTCGGGCCTGGTGTATGTCAGTACCGTCGAGGACACGGGGCGGGTGCTGCAGCAGTCGGGCCCCTGGGCGCCGCGACTCCGGTTCCGCAGAGTGGCGGCGGGAGACACTATCGGTGGCGTGCCGGGGGTGCTGCTCGAGGTGCTCTGGCCGCCGGCTGTGGGCGCTGCAGCTCAGACCTCGCCGGACCGCAACCGGTGGAGCCTGGTAGTGCGCGTCTCGTACGGCGGGTGCGCGGCGATGCTCACCGGCGATATCGATACGGTGGCGCTGCACGCGCTCAGTTCCTCGCACGGCAGTGCGCTGGCCTGCGGTGTTCTCGTGGCTCCTCACCACGGGAGCGCCACCGGTGTGGACCGCGTCTTCTACGGCTTCACACGTCCCGATCTCGTGGTCGTGTCGTGCGGAGAGGACAATCCGTACGGCCACCCCTCGCCACTGCTCATCGACCTCGCGTTCGAGATGGGGATCACGGTGCACCAGACGTGGCGTGAGGGGGGGCTGCGGCTGCAGACGCAGGGGTACTACTGGTACAACCACTAGTATATTACTCTCAGGCGCAGACGCGTTGTGAGAACCATGACACAGGCCAACCGAGAGAAACACCCGCTCACCCGCGTCGCGACCACCGTCGATCGTGCGGCCGAACGGCTTGTCTCGCTGTCGCGTATCGGGATCGGCTTCGTTGCCACGGTCCTGACTCTGCTCGCCCTGCTCCTCGGCCGTCTTCCCGCCCCCCGTTTTGCCGCCATGCTGGGCATTACCGCTGTGCTGGTGCTTGCCAACGCAACCCGCATGTACCGCCTTCACCGCGGCACCGCGTTTCTTACCGTTGCGCCGTATGCCTTGAGCGTGCTGGACATGTTGTTCGTGCTCGCGAGCGCCTCGCTGTGTTTCGGGCAGGCCAACACCGCCACCGTGCACCTGGTGGTGATGGGGGGGTTGTCGGCGGCCGTGGGTCTCAGCTCTCTGTACCACAAGCCGCGCGTGGTGACTATCGGTGGTGTGGCGGCGGTTGTGGTGAGCTTCATGTTTGCACTCGGACGGGCGGGGGGAAGGGGTGAGCTGCTGCGCACCAGTGCGGGCGACCTGGCGGTTCTGGTGCTGCTTCTTGGCCTCTCCACCGTGGTGGCCCGGAGCATGGCGCGGTACTTCGGTGATGCTCTCAGGAGGATGACCGACGGGAGCACCGGACAGGCGGGAGTGCTGGCGCGACTGCCGCAGATGGCGTTCGGGGTTGACGGCAACGCGCGCGTGCTGTGGGCCACCGAGGCGTCCCGTACCCTCTTCGGCATGGGGCCCCCGCAGATGCGCGGCGTGGCGCTTGGCGAACTGGTGGTGCTGCCGGACGGGTTTGCGCTGCCGTCCCGCCACATCCGTGTTTGCCTGGCCCTGAAGGAGCCGCGCGAGTCCACCGGGTACGTCGAGTGCGAGCTGTGGCCCGCCCCGTTGGGACGTGACGGGGCCGAGGCGTGGGAAGGGGTGATGTGCGACGTGTCGGAGCGGGAGCGCCTGCAGCGCGAACGCGAAGCCATGGTCGAACGACTCCATCGCTACCAGAAGATGGACTCCCTCGGTGCGCTGGCATCGGGCATGGCCCACGATTTCAACAACGTGGTACAGCGGGTGACCGACTCACTCCGCCAGATTGGCGAGCAGACCGCTGAGCGCAGCACGCGCGAGCGCATCGCTGTCGTGGAGACCGACCTGGGTGAAGCGCGCGAGCTGGTGTCACAGTTGCTGAGCCTGGGGAGTAGTGATGCGCTCTCGCTGGAGCGTCTTGACATGCGCGAATTCATACCGTGGGTCGCCGAGCTGCTGGCGGAGCGGCACGGAAGCGCGTGGCAGGTGAGACACGCAGTGGAGGCGGAACCCATGCCGGTGCGGGGCGACCGCGCCTACCTTCGACGGGTGGTGGAGAACCTGGTGCGCAACGCGGTGGACGCCATGCCCGAGGGGGGCAGTGTCGAACTGGCATGCGCGACCGAGGCGGCTGCGGACGGGAGCAGGCAGGTTGTGCTGCGGGTGTCGGACACGGGCCCGGGTATCCCGCCCGAGCTGGTGGAGCGCATCTTCGATCCGTTCGTCAGCGGCAAGAAGAAGGGGAAAGGGACGGGGCTCGGCTTGGCACTTACGCAGCATATCCTGACGCTGCACAAAGCGAGCATCACCGTTGAGCGTACCGGCATGCTCGGCACCACGTTCCGCATCGCGTTCCCGCTGGCCGAAACGCTCGAAGTCGACCGGGACACGCGCTGGATGGCGAGCAGGCGCAAGCGGGCCCGTGTGCTGGTGCTGGATGACGACGCGAAGATACGGGATGTACTCAAGTCATTCCTGATGGGACTGAAATACGAGGTGTGCGAGGCGGAAAGCGGCGACACTGCCTGTGCCGAAGTGGCCCGGTACCGCGACTCGTGCCGGGTAGCCGTCATGGACTGGAAACTGGCGGGGGAGGAGCCCGGTGACGTTATCAGGGCGCTGCGGCGGATACGTGATGACCTGATAGTGATGGTGGTGTCGGGGTATGCGCCCGACCAGAAGAGCATGGAGGCCTACGGGATTCGCCGCTGGTTCACCAAACCCTACGACCGCAACCTTCTCGACCTCGAACTGCAGCGCGCGCTGTACCTGGCAGACAAGACAGAGGCATAGACGCGAGTGCATGGCAGTGAAGGCAGAAGAGCACGCTGTCCACCAATCCCCAATCCTCAATCATCAATCATCAATCACCAGTGTCACGTGACTTGCTGTTCCAGGCGGAACTTGTAGGGCGTGGTCCCGCCGATCTTCATGAACATCCGCTCCATCTCTTCCGTGCTCTTGAACCCGCACTGCTCGGCAATCGACGATTCGCTGGCGTTGGTTGAGCGGAGCCGCTCCTTGGCGATCTCGATCCGAAGCCCCATCAGGTAGGGGTGAAACAACTGTCCCGTGTACTTCTTGAGCAGCTTGTCGATACGGTGGGTTTCGATAGCGAACTCCTCCGAGAGGGCCTCGAGACTCAGCGTCTTGTCGGGAATACGCGTCTCAATGAACGCCCGCACCATCTCGCAGATCTTGCGCTCGCCTTCCGGTGTCTCAAATGTCAGCACCATCGCGTTGTTCGTGGCGAGCCGCCCGCACACCGGGTAGGCCACCAGCATGAACAGCATTCCCGCGGCCAGGCCGATGAGATAGAGGAGGCCCGGGCGCTGACTCAGCGGCCTGGTCCGCAGCACTACCACTCCCCAGCGGCGCGGCGCGTACATCTCCGCGAGGTTCGTCCCGGTCCAGCTCAGAAGGTCTGTGGCGCCGGTCTGGTCCGCGATACGCACGACAACGTTGCAGCGCACCGACTGCGGCACGTGCGGGCCGAGCAGCGAAGGCGGCACGACACAGATTGCTTTCCACCCTTTCCCGTCCGCTGTTTTCACCGAGTGGTGCTGCGTGTACGGCTCGAAACGTGCTCCCACCGAGAACCCGCCGTCGCGGGTGAACAGCGCCTGGTAGCGTTTCCGCTGCACTTCACCAAGCAAGGGAATCTGCACGGCAATCACCGAGTCGCTGGGGTAGGGCAGTCCACCGCCCACTGAAGGGTCGAGGAGCAGTTCGCACGACGTGGCCCGCAGCTGCGGCTCGGGGATCCCGGAGCGGTACGAAGGGTCCTTCACGGTGACCGCAAATACCAGGTTCTGCTTGTCCCAGTAGGCCCGCGCGCTTCCGCTGACACTCGAGTCCGGCCCCCGCAGGTCCATCCCTCCGCGCGATTCCTCCAACCCCAGCCGTCCCAGCCGCGACACGTCAACCGAGGGCCGCTTGGTGGGCCGGTGTACGAGAAACACGCCTTCCTGACGCACGGTCATCTTCTCGCCATTGAGAAACTCGGTCTCCGCGAGCAGTGTAGCGCCCGAGAGAAGCTGGTTGGGCACCGACTCCAGGTTCCAGACCCGCTTGTACGGTGGGCGCTCGATGACACCGAGGTCCACCGAGTCCTTCGTCTGCCCATCCTCGCGGAAGTACACGGCCCTGAACCGTATCGAACTCACCACCGGGCACGCGGCAACCGATATCGTACAAGTGGGGACCGTGACCACGCCGCCCGGACGGGGCGAGAGGAATTCAACGCACGAGGAGCGCTCCTGGCGACGACCTGCGGCTGCTGTGGGAACCACGCACACCGGTACACTGATGACCGCGGCAAGAATGGTGCGGCTCAGACACCGGGCAACGGCCATAGAGGATGTCCACGGTCTGAGATGAGAGGCGGTGGTGGGCGCAGCAGGACTCGAACCTGCGATCTCCGCGATGTGAACGCGGCGCTCTAACCAACTGAGCCATGCGCCCCTGTCATTCCTCGGCCTCGAATATAGCTTTCGTCTACCTGCATCGCAAGACGCCACAGCGCTTTGGGGCAATTATCAGGGCCGCTTCGCGTAATCCTGAGGGATTCACCCGACGCGTGCTCGGGAGTATCTTTACGGGCCGTCACCGATGCGCTCAGAAAGAGAGTTCGATGAGCAGCAGGAGTACCCGAGCATTCCACTGCGCCGCCCTGTGCCTCGCCTCGGCCGTGGCATGTGTCTCACACGCCCAGTATGTCGACGCCAACCGGCGCATCTACGTGCTTCCGCGCGAAACTGCCCTTGGCATGTCGAACATGGTGTTCGCGCGTGACGGTGGGCCGAACACGAGCCCCGCCAACTGTGCACTCGACTCCACCTCCGAGCTGCAACTCGGCTACGCCGGGTACTACCGCAATGCGTACAGCTCGAGCATACTCTCGTTTGTCACCGACCTCGAGCGGATCGGGGCGGTCGCCGTCTCGGCCGATTACCTGTACGTGCCGGACATTCTTGACACGCGCGACCTCGAAGTGGACGGGGCAGGGATGCCGATATACGACCCGGACCGGGTCGAGCATGTGACCTCCTCGGAGATCTATCTGCACCTGGCATACGCCCGGCGCTGGCAGATACGACGGGTGGTGCTCGACGCCGGGGCGGGGGTGAACGTGCTTCGGCGGCGCCTGATCGACTGGACCGGCTACGGGGTGGGGGTCGATATCGCCGGGGCCGCGAGTTTTCCGCGTACCGGGATTCGCACCGGACTGCTGCTCGAGAACCTCACCACGACGTACATGAACTGGAGCGAGGAGTACTCGGAAAACGCGCTCCCGCATGTGCGGCTGGGCGTGGGGTGGCGCCGCGACTTTCCGTATCTCTATGGCGCGCTCCAGGTGACCTACGTTTCACCCGACCTGCTCACCAACGAGGGAATCAACACCACCGACGCAATCGCGTCATCCGACTCGGTGGAAAGCCCGCGCCAGATGAGCCTTCGTGAGGACCCCCAGCTGGTGTTCTACGGCAACTACGGCCTCGAGTACACCATCGCCCGGGTTGTCAGCCTCCGGGTGGGCGTCGAGAACCTCCGCCGCTTCGCGTTCGGCGCCGGCCTCGCGCTGCTGCACCAGCAACTGCTGGTCGACTTTGCCTGGCTCAGCCATGACCTCGGCGGCAGCTACGCGGTGAGTGTCGGGTGGCGCTGGCCGTAGTCCTGGCCGAAGGTGCAGCTCCAGTCTCCATTGCAGCCATGGCCGCAATCATGATGACGATCACGATTGTTCGCACTGCGTGCTCACCAAGCCCGACTGCGATTGCGGTTTCGGTGCTGGTGCTGGCGTTGGTGCTGGTGCTGGCGACTGACGGGGGAGGGATCGCCGCGGTGGTGCGGCGGCGCCCACCCCCCCGGGGGCGCCCCCCGCCGCGCCCCCCCCCCAGCGCGCCGCCCCCCCCAC
>CAZJJT010000212.1:0-835 GCA_964546395.1 uncultured Fibrobacterota bacterium | reverse complement strand
CCCATGCGAAGGGGCCGGCCGATTCGCGCGCTTCCGCACGCGAGGGTCCGGCCCCTCCGCAACGCCACCCCGGTGTGGTGCGGCGCTGCAAGTCGCGCCGGGGGGGGGGGGTACCCGCGAAGCTCCCAACACCAACTACTCGTGAACGGCCAGACAGCCCTCTTACCCCGCCTTCACCGGCTCGGCGTCGTCCGTGTCGACCTCTTCACCCTCCAGGTACGCGAAGCGCGCGCCGTAGGAGCGCATGATGCGTCGCTGCGAGGGCGGATCGAGTTTGCGCAGGGTCACGCGCAGCTCGGCCATGATATCACCGATCAGCTCATCGGCTTGCCCCCGTGCCTGCGCCATCGCCGCCTGCGCTTCATCGTAGGCCCGGTCCGCCACCGACACGTCCGCTATCTCCTTGGCAGCTTCCGTGAGTACCGCCTGGATCTCTTCGGGACTCGGGCACGACACCACTTCCAAGCCCTGCTCTTTCACCTTCGCCGCCCCTTCCACAAACGTCCTTCCGATGGTCAACCACTCGGCACCGACAGTCGGCTGCGGCGTGGCCCCGTCGAGCGGAAGTCCGTAGAGCGGGAGTGTGTGTGCCGGAAGCTTGCAGCGGTAGGCCATGCGCCGCACCGCCTCGAACCCGTCACGCAGATAGGTCGCCAGCCGATCGACCGCCGAGTTGCCCTCCGCAATCTCCTTGGAGCGCGCACCCAGTTTCTGGTTGATCGATGCGGCCTTGCTCTCGAAGGCGCTCGCGAACGACTGCAGTTTCTCGTGGGTCGGGTCAAGGACATACTGCTTGCCTTGGCCGTGGTCGTTGGCCGCCGCGGATGCCGCGGCG
>CAZJJT010000211.1:0-7683 GCA_964546395.1 uncultured Fibrobacterota bacterium | reverse complement strand
GGTGCTCGATGCGGGCGGGGGACTACAAGCTCACCGAGTTCTTCGAGGACAATTCGCTGCGGCTGTACAACCTGGCCGAAGATATCGGCGAAACGCAGGACCTGTCGGGTGATGAACCCGAGCGGACACGCAGCCTGCACGAACAGCTGGTTGCCTGGCGCCACGAGGTGGGCGCACTCATCCCGCGAGTGAACGTGAACTGGGTGGAGTAACAGCCACGTCGAATGGCCTCAATCTCCATATCTATCTCTCTCTATCCCAGTCCATCGCTCCCGATTCCCGTCACGACCGATAGTCCCTGATACTCTTCACACACGGCACGCTGCCCCGGAGTGCGAGAAGGCCAACCAAGATCACCTGTCGCGTCCTTCATCACGCAACGCCATAAGCTTACCGGTACCCTTCGATGATCTGCGGATGGCGCGGAGGGTCTCGAGTGCCTCGACGCATGTGCGCTGTCGACAGTCTCGTGCCTCCCGCAACCCCTACTCCACCGTAATCGCCTCCACCGGGCAGTCCGCCGCCGCATCCTTCGCCTTCTGCTCCTCGTCCGCCGGCACCTCGCCGGGCCGCGCTTCGGCAATCCCGCTGTCGTTCATCACGAAGACTTCAGGACAGCTGTCGGTACACAACCCGCACCCGGTGCACAGATCCTGATTGACTGATGCCTTCATCGCTCCTCCTCCCCCTTCCCCTCCTTCCTGGCCCGAATCATCGTCAGTACCATCTTGAACCGCTCTGCCGCCCGCAGTGAATGGGGCACCCCGGCGGGCATGATCATCGCCCCGGGCGCGGCGACCTCGTGCACTGTCCCGCCGACCGTGATTGCCGCGGTCCCGTCCTGGTAGTCGACCAGTGCGGAATAGTCAAAGGCCTTTCCTGGGTCCACAGACGACATGGTCACCACCTGTTCTGTATCGCCCCCAAGTGTGGGGGCGGGTAGAGGTTGACAAACAGTACAGGGGGCTGGGCTACAGTATCGTTACCTTCCGAGCTGGGTTTAAGGGGCGCCCAGCCCCTTCCCGCGTACCCGCACGGGACGCCCAGCCCCTTCCCGCGTACCCGCACGGGGCGCCCAGCCCCTTCCATCACTACGTGTCATGCCCATTCATCCCTCAGTACCTCGCCCTGAAGCCCGACCACGACGCATTTCACCGGCACGGTGCGTTTCGCCCTCGCCACCGCTTCCTGCGCCAACCGCAACAGTCCGCCGCAGCAGGGGACCTGCATGATCAGCACCGTCAGCGTGTTGATCTTCGCCTCGTCGACAAGGGCCGTGAGTTTCTCGAGGTAGATCTCCTGTCCCTCGTCGAGTTTCGGGCAGGCGATCGCGAGTTTTCGCCCGTCCAGGAAATCCCTGTGGAACTCGCCGAGGCTGAACGCGGTGCAGTCGGCCGCAAGCAGGATATCCGCGCCGCGGTAGTGCGCCGCCCCGGGCGACATCAGGTGCAGCTGGATCGGCCAGTGGGTGAGCTGGGACGGCCGCGTGCTGTCGTGGGTTCCGTCCGTGGCGGTTGGAGCCGGTGAAGCGAAATCCATGGTGCGCGCCCCGGGACATCCGGCATGCACCTGCGCGTGTGTCGTGCTCATGGCCTGCTCCTCGTTCGGGACCTCGATACCGTTCTGCTCCAGGTACGCGACGGCTTCCCGGTAGTAGCCGGTTTCACCGTGTTCGCGAAGGTGCTTGAGATGGGCGAGAATCGTGTTCTCGCCGTGCGTGACGATATTCGCCATCACCGCGGCTTCGTCGTAGGGCGCTGCCTCGCGCTGCTCGATTGTGATTGCGCCCTCGGGACAGTGGCCCAGGCACGCCCCGAGCCCGTCGCAGAACAGCTCGCTCACCAGCCGCGCCTTGTCGTCGATCATCTGGATGGCCCCTTCCGGGCAGTTAGGGATACACTGGCCGCACCCGGTGCACTTCTCCTGGTCGATACTGATGACGCTGCGGGTGGCCATGGGCCGGTCCTCCTTGTCTGACACTCTCAGTATACGCCGCGACAGGGTATCTTTCCTTGACTCGGATCAAGGGGACTGGCGATCGTGGCACAGCGGTCATGGGGGGAAGTGTCCCCCTCGCTCCAGCCCCCGGCATACACCGCCGGGGTCTTCCGCTGCCCCCTCTGCAGGGCTGGCGCCGATGCGCGCCGCTGCGCAACGCGCGGGTCACCGGCCCCGCAACGCACCGTATGGTGCTCCGCCGTCCGGCGGAGCGGAGAGGACAGGTAGTGGAAGCGAACAAGGCGGATGTGCTATTGCGGATAGGGTTGTTCGAGGGGATATCTCAGTCGAACAGGGAAGCCCTTGCCGGTATCTGCCTGTCGCGGCATGTCAAGGCGAAGGAGACGCTGTTTGTGGAGGGCCGGAAGGGGATGGCGCTGTATGTCCTGGTGAGCGGAAGCGTGCAGTTGTACAAGGTGGGGCCGGGGGGGCGGAAGGTGGTTATCAAGACGGTGAAACCGGGGGAGCTGTTTGCCGAGGCGGTGCTGTTCGAGAAGCCGGAGTATCCCGTGAGCGCGGTGGCGCTGCGCGACTCGCTTCTGTACCTGCTCCCGAAACATCAGTTCACGTGCCTGCTGGAGAACCGCGCGTTCCGCGAGGAATTTGTCGTCGGCCTGATGCAGAAACTGCGCTACCTGGCCGACCAGATCGCGTACCTGACCGCCCACGACGTCGATGACCGGCTGATGGCGTTTCTTGCGGAGCAGTATGGGGAGGCCGAGCGGGTGGTGGTGAAAATCCCCAAGAAAGACATCGCCGCGGCTATCGGCACGACACCCGAAACGCTGTCACGGGTGATCCAGCGGATGCGCGAGTCGGGGCAGCTGGAGTGGGGGCGCGGGGGAGAGGTGAGGAGGAAGAAGTGAGAATCGAGAATCGAGAAGTGAGAGTCGAGAATTCGGGGCATCGAAGAGAGAGTCGGCGAGGCATATGGGCGCCTGCCGAACACGCGTCCGCCTCACGGCAGACGCACGGCACCGCGCTATCCGCTGCAATGCGCATGCGGGCCGCCATGCGGCCCACCCAGCATGCTCATTTCCGCTCCTATCGCATGGCGCGAAGCAGATGTTGCCTGACGGCAACGGAGCAGGGGTTTCGTCTTGTGCTCTGGCTGTTGCGCAAGGGATCGCAGCGTGCGTGCGCACTGCTGCTGGACTGCGAGAAGCGCAGGCCGAGTGCGCATGCAGCGAACACCGCCTCAGCAAGAAACGGCTGCAGGCCGGACTCCACACGGTGGGGAACGAAGAGACTGCGCCCGGTGCCGGTGCCCGCTCCTGAGCGGTATCGGCATGCGCCCATCTACGCAATACTCTTTCTGCTTCGGTGTCTCAGCCCGCAACCGCCAGGAACACGGCCAGTGCCGCCAGCACCACGCCCAGCAGCACCTTGATACTCACCATGTGTTTCTGCGTGGCTTTCGACAGCTCGTTCCAGGTGAGGCCGTAGTAGGCGAACACCATGATCGCCAGCAGGGGCAGCACGAACAGAAAGTTGTAGAACGCGAGGTAGAGCAAGCCCTGCAAACGCAGGCCCTCATCGCGGGTCATCAGGATGATGGTCGGCAGGTAGACCTGGCCCGTGCAGACCGCTTCGAGCAGGGTTACCAGGAACCCGGTCACCACCGATCCCATCACGAGACTCCCGCTGGACAGGTTCCCCGAGATCACCTTGTGGATGCGCATCTTGACCGCTTTGGGGAGCTGCAGCTTGATATCCTGCGCCTTGCCGGTGCGCCCGTACACCAGGGCGTCACGGAAGCTGTACAGCGCCAGGCCCCCGGCAAGTGCCACGGCCGACCACTTGATGAGTGCCGAGAGCCATTGGTAGATCCCCAGCGCGGTGAGCAGGCGGAACGCGCCGAGCCCGATCAGGAAATACGTGACATAGACCGCGGCGGTGAACGCCAGGCCGATGCTCAGCACTTCGGAGCGTTTGCGTTTCTGCGTGGCGAGAAACGAGATAAGGAATATCATCGTCGCGATGGCGCACGGATTGACCCCGTCCACGAGCCCCGCCGCCACGATTCCCCAGAACGAGAACTGCCCGAACCGCTCCTTGAGCGTGCGCGTGCCGCCTGCCGAAGAGTCGCCGTCCAGAACCGGCTCGGTCCAGGTTGAGCGGTCCGCGAGCCGCGCCTCGATGAGTCTCCGGGCGTCACGCATGATCGGCTCGAAGCCGAGCAGGACGGTGTCGGGGAGGAACAGCTCCTGCGGCGCGGGCGTCGTGACGCCGTACGCCTTCTCAAGCTTCACCATCAGGTCGAACGCCGCTTCATCCTCGGTCTCGTGCAGGCGAATATCGAGCGAGTGCGCGTGTTCTTCGTGCAGAGGCTGCAGCAGGCGTGTCCTGATCTCGAGACATTCGCCGCAGGAGGCGGAGCCGAAGTAGTGGACCACGAGACAGTCGGTTGGCCGGTGCGAGAGAGTGTCGGCGGCTGCCAGGAGCCAGATACCCAGAATGGCGAGAACTGCGGCACGGAAGCGCATGGTACTGTACCTGTGTCGTGAGTACGAATGAACCCGGAAGAAAGTGTAAAATACACACGGAGGGCGAAGAGGGCCGTGCTCAGCGGAGCGGGATACCGTACTTGGCGGAGAGGTGCTCTTCGACCACGCGTCGCTCCGCGGCGTTGAGATAACCGCGGTACATGACTATCTCCGCAATGTCGCCATCCCAGCCGTTGGTGGCTCGGTTACGCTCGGTGGCGCCTATCATGGTGTTGTCGGGGATCATGGTTGCGCTCAGGCTTGCGGGCGTCCCCTCCTGCCCGTTGAGGTCCGTCTCCACGTCGTACGACCCGTTACGCCCGTGGCTGGCGAACCCGTAGATGTACCACTCGTGGGCGTGTACCGCCAGGCCGGAAGGCCGGTCTTCGGTCTCGCCGAACGCTCCCGCCTGCCCGTCCACCACGCCGAAGGCGATCCAGCGGTCACCATCTTCACTGCCGGCGATTGCCGTGTAGTGGTTGGCTGGCACCACGGTATCCAGGCGGGCCACGGTGAACAGCGTGAACCCGGGGCTTGCCCAGTCCCACACGCCGTTGCTGTTCTCCGCGATGAGGTTGCTGCCGTTCTCGCGGTCGAAGTGCAGTACGGGGTACCGGCCATAAAACGCTGTTGTGTCGTAGAGCGGCCAGATACCGGCGTGTGTGTTCTCACCGAATCTCAGCAACCCCACCAGGTCGTCCCAGCGGTACACGTACAGATCGGGCCCACTCACCAGCATGAACACGTCCCCGAACGTCCCGTCGTACGCCACTTCGAACGTTCCTGACCCCAGGCTTGCGGGGAACGGCACCTCGAACGCAGCGACGATGGAGACCGTGTCGCTCGTGCCGGTTGTGTCGTGTACCACGGCCACGATCGTATCCCATCCCTCTGCACTTCCAAGGTCGACGACATACTCGTACTGCCGGGCCTGCCCAAGGGCCACGTGTACGGTGTCGGTCTGGCGAGTGATGCTCAGTGTGTAGCTCTCGGTGGCCGGATCGTCCGGGTCGTGGACCGTGAACCGCACCGAGAGGGGGATCCGCGAAGACGACATGTACAACTCTCCGGTGGGCGTATACTCGGTCCAGGCGGGAAGCTGGTACGACAGGCTGCACGGGTACAGGTTGTTCGGCAGCACCTGGATCCGGTGCAGCAGTGTGTCGTGGTCGCCGTACGCGTCTTCCACCACCAGCGCCAGTGTGGCCGGCCCGATATCGGCCGTCTCCGGCGCCCACCGCAGCATGGCCGCGGCTGCTCCGTCTATAACGGTATCCAGCACCAGCGGCCCTACCCCGGACAGACGCGCCTGGTAGTGGTAGGGCGGCGAGCCGGTGCCGGCGACTACCTGCGCCGATCCGCTCAGCGTATCACCGACCGACACGGTGTCGGGCAGGTCGGCCGAGGCGGTGGCGAAGCGCACCAGCGACGCCGAGTCGGCGACCACATGGAAGCTCCAGGGGATTGCTGACTGCCGGACTCCGTCATCGAGTGTGACGGATGCGGTGTGCAGCCCGGTGTCGGCGGTTGACGGGTTGTAGGAGAGCACGAACGATCCGGGCAATCCACCTGGCAGGAACGCGAGGTCTCCCGGCTGTCCGCTCACGCCTACCGAGATGGGACTCCCATAAGCCACCACGTCCAGCGCAAGGTTGTAACTCGACCCCGCCACGAAGCGCACAGGCCACACCCACGAATCATCCACACGAGGTGGCGGAACCGGGTACTGGGCCACCATGCACGCGGTGTCCAGGCCCCCGGTGAGGTCGCTGACAATCACCGTCACGGTGTCGCGATAGCGGTCGCTCGTGGCACCGAACGTAACCACCAGCGTCTCCGGCAGGGCGAGTGTCTCCGTGTTCGAGACGCTCCCGCGACGAACGGTGCGGGTGTACTCCTCGGTGCAGGGATGATCGAGGTCATGGATCGCGAATGCCACGCGCACCGGCACTGTCGCGTTGCGCATGTCGAGAACACCTCCCCCAAGCATCGGGGCACTGTCGAGGAGTGCCACCGAGAGCGTGCACGGGAACGCGTTCTGTGCAACCACTTCAAGCGAGTGCCGCAGTGTGTCACTCATGCCGCCGTCCGTCACAACCACGACGATGTCCCGCATGCCGACGTCCGACGCCCCGGGGTACCAGGCGAACCCGAGGGTATCGCCGGACGTGGTCGAGTCGAGCAGCAACGCGTCGGGTCCAGTCAGTCTGATCTCGTAGCGATGCGGGGGTGCACCGGTTCCGCTTTCGACGACTATGGTACGTGCCAGTGAATCGACCCCGGCCTGGAGCAGGACGGGCCACCCGCTGGTCGTGGTTGCGATGCGTGGCCGTGGCGAGTCGTACTCCGCTATCGCCCGTGCGGTGTCGCGTCCGCCGGTGCGATCGGTTACGATCACGGTTACCGTGTCGCGATAGCGGTCCCCGATTGTGTCAAATGCTACGACCAGTGTGCGCGCAGAATCGAGGGTCTCGGTGCTCGACACGCTCCCGCGGCGCACGGTGCGGACGTACTGCTCGGTGTGGGGGTGGTCCAGATCATGTATCACGAACGCGACACGCACCGGCGCCGCAGCGGTACGCATGTCGAGAACACCACCGGCAAGGGCGCCCACACTGTCCAGGAGCACGACTGAGAGGGTGCAGCGGAAACTGTTGCGTGGGACCACCAGCACCGTGTGGCTCAGCGTGTCGCTGTCATCGACGCTGCCAACCACGAACGAAAGGTGGTGTGTTCCGGTGTCGAATACGGTTGGGCGCCAACTGAACTGCCGGGTTGGCGTGGCGACGGTCTGGTCAAGCAGTGTGCTGTCCGGGTTGTCGGTGGTTACCACAAACCGGTACGGGGCCAGTCCGGTGCCGGCAGCCGCGGCCAGCGATACAGACAGCGTATCGGTGTCTACCTCGAGCACATCAGGCAGACCGGCAGTTGTTGTGGAGAACCGCACCGGGACCGCAGTGAGGGCCGACACGGCAAAGATCCACTGGAGAGTCGTGTCCCGGTGCCCGTCATCGAGCAGCATGCTCACCAGGTACAGCCCGGTGTCGGCTGCGGTCGGGTTCCAGGTGACACGGAACTGGTTGTACCCGCTCACCCGCTGCACCTGCATGCCCGACGGCGCGTTGCTCAGCGACACGCTCACGCCGTTGGAATCGTCGACAACTCCGAACACGAACGACACTGCATGGCCGGCCTCGAA
>CAZJJT010000210.1:481-7696 GCA_964546395.1 uncultured Fibrobacterota bacterium | reverse complement strand
CGGTTATCATGGCGTGCGCGCGTGACGTCGAACGGTTGTGCCCCGACGCGTGGGTGATCAACTACATCAATCCGACCGCGGCCAACGGGATCGGGCTGATGCGGCATGCCCCACGGGTGAAGAGCTTCGCGCTGTGCGACGGGCTCCACATGCCGCATGTCAAGAAGCGCTACGCGGTGCGCGCGGGCATCATTGCCTCGGTGGAGCAGTATACCAGCGACATCGACCGCCGGTTCGACTTACGCATCGCGGGCGTGAACCACTTCACATGGATGCTTCGGGCGGAGTTCGATGGCGCGGACGTGATGCCAGCGATAGCAGAGAGTCTTGGGCGCGATGCGGCACGCGAGACGGACGGCGGTGACCGGGGCGCGAAGGCAGCGTGGAACAGCACGATCGGCCACGAGTTGTTCCGGGTGTTCGGGTGCGTGCCCACATGCGTGGGGCACACGAAGGAGTATGTGCGGTTCTGGCAGGGCAAGCATGTGGTGCATGAGCGTATCCCGCCGCTTTCGATCTGGGACACACAGGAGCGCTACGCCCGTCACGACGACATGTGGCGGCAGGTGGACGGGTTCGTGTCGGGGGCCACGCCGATAGCCGACTACACATCCTCGTTCGGTCCCGACCACGCCACCGATATCATCGAAAACATGGTGGCAGGCCTGGGCAAGCCGTTCTTTGTGAACACTCCCAACCGGGGCGCGGTGCCGAACATGGCCGATGATGCGTTCCTGGAGCTGTTGTGTGATGTGGACATGGATGGGCCGCGGCCGCGCCCGGCGGGGGAGATGCCACGGGGGTTGCTGGGCATGCAGCAGACCGTGCTTGATACACACGAGTTGACGGTGTCGGCCGCGCTGAGCGGCGACCGTGAGGTCCTGCTCAGGGCCATGGTGAGCGACCCAATGATGACGTCGGTAGGTGACGCCGAGGCGATTGTGGAGGAGCTGCTCGAGCGGGAGTCGGAGGTGCTTCCGGTGTTTGCGGCGCAGTTCGCTGAAGCGGTTGCGTAGGAGGGGCGTGGTCCCGCGGGCAGTTTTTTTTGGCCGCACGTCTTGACAGGCGTGCGGCCGAGACTGCATATTTACGTGTGAGGCGACGCCATGCCAGTGCGTTGGCCGTTCCCACAGGCCGCCGCAACGGGCGTTTGCTGGCAACAATCCCAAGTGACAGCCGGGTTAGTTGTTCCACGAAACCATGCCGATTACGCCGCAGGCGAACGGGATTCGCCCGGCGGCCAGCAAGATAACACACGATAGTTACCTCACCGCCGGAATGTAGGCAACCCAACCAGACAGTACACCGGTCCCAGGATCCGCGACTCCCGGTCGCGGAGCGCGGCGACACCACAGAGGAGTGTTGATGAACGTTGCTGAACTGAAGTCGAAGTCGATGGTCGAACTGAACGAGATGGCCACGCAGCTCAATATTGATGAGTCGCGCAGCCTCAGCCGTCAGGAACTCGTCTTCAAGATCCTGGGTGCGGAAGCCGCGCAGAACGGCCAGATGCTCGCCGAGGGCGTGCTGGAGATCCTGCCCGACGGGTTCGGGTTCCTTCGTTCGCCCGCCAACAGCTACCTCAGCGGTCCCGATGACATCTACGTGTCGCCCTCCCAGATCAAGCGTTTCTACCTGCGCACCGGCGACACCGTGTCGGGCCAGGTGCGGCCACCGAAGGACTCTGAGCGCTACTTCGCGCTGCTCCGGGTCGAGATGATCAACTTCGAGGATCCGGAGGTGTGCAAGCACAAGATCACGTTCGACGAACTCACCCCGCTGTTCCCTGACCAGCGACTCAACCTCGAGTACGACCCAAAGGAAATCGCCACACGGATCATGAACCTGCTGACGCCGATCGGTAAGGGACAGCGTGGCCTTATCGTGGCCCCGCCCCGTACCGGAAAGACGGTGCTGCTGAAGAACATCGCCAATGCCATCCTGCTGAACCAGCCGGAGGTGTTCCTGATTGTGCTGCTGATTGACGAGCGGCCGGAGGAAGTCACCGACATGCAGCGATCGGTAAAAGCCGAGATTATCAGTTCCACGTTCGACGAGCCGGCGGAACGGCATGTCGTGGTTGCCGAGATGGCCATCGAGCGGGCCAAGCGGCTCGTGGAGCACAACCGGGATGTGGTGATCCTGCTCGACAGCATCACCCGCCTGGCGCGCGCCCACAATACGGTTGCGCCGCACTCCGGCCGTATCCTGTCTGGCGGCGTCGATTCGCAGGCGCTCTACAAGCCCAAGCGGTTCTTCGGGGCTGCACGCAACATCGACGAGGGTGGAAGCCTGACGATTATCGCCACCGCGCTTATCGAGACGGGCAGCCGCATGGATGAAGTGATCTTCGAGGAGTTCAAGGGTACCGGCAACATGGAACTGGTGCTGGACCGCAAGATCGCCGACCGTCGGATCTGGCCGGCCATCGACATACTGAAGTCGGGCACGCGCAAGGAAGAACTGCTGTTGACCAAGGACGAGCTGAACCACATGTGGGTACTGCGCAAGTTCCTCGCGACGATGAGCCCGGTGGAGATGATGGAGTTCCTGGTGGACAAGATGAGCGGCACCAAGACAAATCGTGAATTCCTTGACATGATGAAGCGCTGAGGCGGCGCGCGGGACGGGGAGACGCAGAACTCGTGAATATCGCGGTGCTGGGTACGGGCAACATGGGCAGGGCGCTGCTGCGGGGAGTGGTGGAGCGCCTGGGACAGCGGGTGCGGGTACGCGCCTGGGACAGCCGTCCCGAGGCCCGACAGGAGCTTGGTGCTTCCGTGAAGGTGCAACCGCCTGCGCAGTGGTTCGGGGCCGATGCGGTTGAGATGGTCGTCATCGCAGTCAAGCCGGCTGACATGGACGCGGCGCTGGCACAACTCAAGGACGCGGGGCCGGGGCCCGACGTGCTGTGGGTGTCGATTGCCGCGGGGGTCGGCAGTGCGTCGCTCGAGCGGGTGCTCGGCGGCAAGGCGCATGTGTGCCGGGTCATGCCGAACACCCCTTCGATGGTGGGTAAGGGTGCGAGCGCCTACGCGCTGAACGCAGCGTGCAGTGACACCGACGGGCAACGGGTGCGTACGGTTCTGGAAGCGGTCGGGGTGGCGGTGCGTGTCGGGGAGAAACTCATGAACGCGGTGACCGGTCTCTCCGGGTCGGGGCCGGCGTATGTGTACCTGTTCATCGAATCGCTGATAGAGGGAGGTGTCGCCGCCGGCCTTCCCTACGACACCGCGCGCGAGTTGGCGGTGCAAACGGTGGCGGGGGCAGCCGAGATGGTGGCCCGCAGTACGCAGACGCCGGCGGCGCTGAAGGCGGCGGTGATGTCGCCCGGGGGCACGACCGTGCGGGGGCTGATCGCGTTGGAGAAGAGCGGGATGAAATTCGGGGTGATTCAGGCGGTGGTGGATGCCACCCGCCGGGCCGAGGAACTGGGATCGTAGCCAGAGGCACACAGGAGAAGGGACAGGATCGATGCGGAATGCATGGACAGCGGTATGCGGAGTGGTGCTGTGCTGCATGGGCACCGTAGGTGCGGCGGGCGAGTCGAAACTGCTGAAACCCGGCGAGGACGCGCCGCCGTTTTCGCTGCCGCTGCTTGACGGCAAGCGGGAAGCGCTCAGGGTCTGGTGCGGCGACACGCTGCTGAAGCCCTACGTGAACTCCGTTAAGCACACGGTGATTGTCAATTTCTGGGCAACGTACTGCAAGCCGTGCCAGAAAGAGATACCGCAGTTGAGTGCGTTTGTGAAGAAGCATGGGGCGGACCCGATCAAGCTGTTCTGCGTCAGCATTGACAAGGAAGGCGCCGAGAAGGTGCGGCCGTTCATCAAGGAAAAGGGTTACGACGTGCCCGTCCTGCTCGACCCCTACGCGCGCACGGCACAGCGCTACGGCGTCAAGTCGGTACCGGCGCTGTACGTCATCGGGCCGGGCGGCGCAATCCAGTACGCAGCATCGGGCTTCGACGAGGCCGTTGACCTGGTGGCCAAGCTCGAAGGCATCTACGCGGACATCCTGGCCGGCAAGTCGGCGCATGGCTCGGCGGTGGATGTGGCGGGCGAGCACGTGGCGGTCAAGGACAACGCCGCGGCCGAGGCTGCGCCGCCGGAAGTCTCACCGCGCGATCGCTGGAAAGCGGTAGCCAGGGTCGAGTGCGGCGAGAAACCGGCCGACGTGGCACGCGATATCGGGGTCAGTGCCGAAGAGCTGAAGGGGTGGTACACGGAACTGCGCCAGGCTGCCCTTGATCTGTGGGCGGCCGAACACGGCAAATAGCGGTGGGCTCAGACTGGCGAGGGGGGAGGGGGTGCTGTCGACTGCACACTCCGCGAGTGGTAGATATCATCGACCCGCTTACGCAGTTCCCGTGATGCCTCAAAGACGGGCTTGTATCCCTCGCCTACCTCTATGTGTTCGTTGGTGCGCGGGTTGCGGGCGGTGCGCGCGCGCTTGCGCTTGATCTTGAACCGACCGAACCCGCGGATCTCGATGTTGTGGCCGGAACGCAGTGCCTGCGCAACTGCATCGAGGAAGCTCTCCACGACGATCTTGGTGTCTACCTGAGTCAGTCCTGTCCGTCCCGCAATCTGTTCTACCAGGTCCTTCTTTGTCACATTGGGCATGACACACCTCTTCCTGCAGTATGGCCGAACCACCGCGCCTGCGTCTGGCGGACGCTCCGTACTAGAATACACATTCGCCCGTGCTAAGTCAATAGTTTTGACATATATGCGGGGCCTTGACATGAGCGCCGTTCTGATGTACATTCTCCACCACGACGTGTTAGCACTCTCTCGGTCTGAGTGCTAACACAACGAGAAAATCATAATAATCAAGGTGTTACACATCAAAACAGGAGGCGTCTGTATGAACGTCAAGCCTTTGGCCGACCGGGTGGTAGTCAAGCCCCTCGAGGCAGAGCAGAAGACTGCGGGCGGGATTATCATCCCCGACAACGCCAAGGAGAAGCCCCAGAAGGGCGAGGTGGTGGCTGTCGGTCCGGGCAAGATCTCCGACAACGGCGAGAAGATCGCCATGGAGCTCAAGAAGGGCGACAAGGTGCTGTACGGCAAGTACTCGGGAACCGAGGTAACTGTAGACGGTACCGATTACCTGATCATGCGTGAGAGTGACGTTCTGGCCGTTATCTGATTTCGTACACGCCGCAGACCGGTGGCGTAGACACAAGGAGTGGAACACATGGCTGCAAAGATGCTTGCGTTTGACACGAGCGCGCGCGAGAAGCTGCTCAGGGGCGTGGACGCGATGGCGAATGCTGTCAAGGTCACGCTCGGCCCGAAGGGCCGCAACGTGGTGCTCGACAAGAGTTTCGGCTCACCCACGGTTACGAAGGACGGTGTGACGGTGGCCAAGGAGATCGAACTGGAGGACAAGTTCGAGAACATGGGCGCCCAGATGGTCAAAGAGGTCGCGTCGAAGACCTCCGATGTCGCCGGTGACGGTACGACCACGGCGACGGTACTCGCGCAGATCATCGCGCACCAGGGAATCAAGAATGTTACAGCCGGTTCCGATCCGATGGCGCTGAGGCGCGGAGTGGACAAGGCGGTGAAGGCGATTGTGGGGCAGCTTGAGAAGGATTCGAAGCCGATTTCGGGCAAGAAGGAGATTGCGCAGGTCGGTTCGATCTCGGCCAACAACGACGAGGAGATCGGCGGGCTGATATCCGATGCCATGGATAAGGTGGGCAAGGACGGTGTCATCACGGTGGAAGAAGCGAAGTCGATGGACACCACGCTCGAGGTGGTCGAGGGCATGCAGTTCGACCGCGGCTACATCTCCCCGTATTTCGTGACCAATTCCGACACCATGGAAGTGGTGCTCGACGAGCCGCTGATCCTGATCCACGACAAGAAGATCAGTGCCATGAAGGATCTCCTGCCGTTGCTGGAGAAGGTTGCGCAGCAGGGCAAGAGCCTGATGCTGATTGCCGAGGATATCGAGGGCGAGGCGCTGGCGACCCTGGTGGTCAACAAGCTGCGCGGCACGCTTCGTGTCGTGGGTGTCAAGGCGCCTGGTTTCGGCGACCGCCGCAAGGCGATGCTCGAGGATATCGCAACGCTCACGGGCGGTATCGTGATTTCCGAGGACGCCGGGTTCAAGCTGGAGAACACGACGGTTGATGCGCTGGGCAAGGCCAAGCGCGTGACAATCGACAAGGAAAACACCACGATCATCGAGGGCGCGGGTAAGGCTGATGCGATCAAGGGTCGGGTCAACCAGATCAAGAAGCAGATCGACGAGACCACGTCCGACTACGACCGCGAGAAGCTGCAGGAGCGACTGGCCAAGCTGGCGGGCGGCGTCGCGGTGATCAACGTCGGTGCGGCCACCGAGACCGAGATGAAGGAGAAGAAGGCACGTGTGGAAGACGCGCTGCATGCCACGCGCGCGGCGGTTGAGGAAGGCATTGTGCCGGGTGGCGGCGTGGCGCTGATTCGCGCGGCCAAGGCGCTCGATACGCTCAAGCTCGAGGGTGACGAGAAGATTGGTGTGCAGATTATCCGGCGCGCTATCGAGGAGCCCCTCCGCCTGATTGCCGCCAACGCCGGTGACGAGGCGTCGGTGGTGGTCAATGAGATCAAAAAGGGCAAGGGCGGGTTCGGGTTCAACGCTTACTCGGGCAAGTACGAAGACCTGCTCGAGGCCGGCGTCATCGACCCGACCAAGGTTACCCGCACCGCTCTCGAGAACGCCTCGAGTATTGCCGGCCTTATCCTGACCACCGAGTGCATCGTTGCCGAGAAGCCGAAGGAAGAGAAGCCGATGGCGGGTGGCGGTGCTGGTGGTGGCATGGGCGGCATGGGCGGCATGGGGGACTACTAGAAGCGGTACGGCCGCCATGGGTGGTGAGGGCGATGCGGCCGTCAACAGGTGGCCGCGGGAGACGCACGTCTCCCGCGGCTGTGCAGCGCAGGCGGCGGCATGGACGATGGAACCCTCACAAATCGCGAACGCAAGGTCCTGGAGGCGGTGGTCAGGAACTTCATCCTGAGTGCCGAACCGACCGGTTCGCGGTTCCTGTCGAAGCACCTTGGCCTCGGGTTGTCGGCCGCCACGCTGCGCAACGTCATGGGAGATCTGGAGGAGAAGGGCTTCATCACGCAGCCCCACACATCCGCTGGACGGATTCCCACCGACAAGGGGTACCGCCAGTACGTCGACCACATGATGGAGGAATGCGCGCTTCCC
>CAZJJT010000210.1:0-471 GCA_964546395.1 uncultured Fibrobacterota bacterium | reverse complement strand
CAGTGTCCAGGAACGCATTCACTCCGCAATCGCGTCCTGCGAAGCCGCCGACCTGCGCGTGCTGCTCGAAGCGACGACACGGGCACTGAGCAGTGCCACCGACCAGTTGGGGATTGTACTGGCGCCGCGTTTCTCAAGCTGCCTGTTCCGCCACATCCACATTTTCGAGATCGAATCACACCGCTGCCTGCTCCACATGACCATCGACCTGGGATTCGTGCGGACGTTCAGCGTGGAACTCGCTTCCGAGATCCCCGCCGAGCGCCTCGACCGGGCCTGCGAAGTGCTGAACGAGCGGTTCTGTGGGTTGAGCCTCTCGGAGATCGTGGAGAACCAGGACAAGGTGCTGCGTGATGTCGCTGATACCACGCTCGGTGTCATTCGCCTGTTTGTGCCCTCAATCCAGCGGATGCTGGTGCAACGGGACAACAGCGAAGAGGTGTACGCGGAAGGGCAGACCAACATAGTGAT
>CAZJJT010000209.1:1041-7702 GCA_964546395.1 uncultured Fibrobacterota bacterium | reverse complement strand
GTCGTTGCGCGCGAAGGCGGTGTGTACCTGTTTCAGCATGTCTGCGTACGCGGCGTCGTCGGCAAAGGGGCGTACCCCGCCAAACAGGTTGAAGTCGCCCAGGTAAAGCACCGCGTAGCTGATCTCCTGCTCCTCACAGGTCACCGTCGCGCGGATACGTACGCGTCCAACCGAAAGGCGATACCGCCCCGACTGCTCCCGACTGCCCTCCGTGCGTTCGGCCTCATACGCGTACAGCCGCGACTGCGGTTCGTAGTCCCGGAACAGCGACGAGACGGCGAAGTGGGCACCCACCCGCAGAAGGTCCAACGCCATAGGGCTCACGAAGTTGTCGTAGACGTAGGCAGCACTGCCGAACTCGGCAATGTTGCTGGGCGCACGCTCGAGCATGGCACGGAAGGTATCCTCGTACGCAACACCGGAGACTGCACGCGCCAACTGCATGGCCCGGGCGGCGTATGCGATGACCTGCGTAGTCTCAATGCCCGACACTTCATCGAAAAACCACCCGCAACTGGTGTACATGAGCATCGCCTGGCGCTGCATCTCCAACAGCATGTGCAGCCTCGTGCGCGCTTCACCGTCGAGCGGAGCTTTCAGCAGGGAACCGAGGCGGCTGTTCTCAAGCGTCAGCGACCGGTCAAGCACCACGTCGATGTAGCAGTCGCGAGCAGCCCAGGGATCCGTCAGCAGCGCTCCCGCATGCTCTTCATACACGTGAGTGAGATTGTCGCGCAGCCAGTCGAGGGCCCCGCGCAGCGGCGCACGCCACTTCTGGTGCCACCCTTCTCGCCCTGAGTTGCACCCGCAGTCGGCCCGCCAGCGTTCGATGCCATGGACACAACTCCAGGAGGAGTTCTCCACTATCTCGACTTCGCGGGTCGGCGGGAACAACTCCAGATACTGGCCATACACCGTTATCGACGCAAGATTGTTCGACTCAATGTCGTGCAGGCAGTATGCCAGCGCCATGTCGCCATGGGCATGGTGATGCCCGTACGACTCACCGTCAGTGGCAATGTGAACCAGCTGCTGGTCCTCCGACTCGGCAAACGCATCCATCAGCCGGCCCGCGAAGGCCTCGCCACTGTCGAGGAGCTTGGCGAACGCGAGGTCATGAGACACCGGCCCATCGTAGAAGAACAACGCGATGCTGCGCCCCGAAGGCAACCGGCACAGGTATGGCTGCCTGGGATCGACCCTCCCGCCCTGCACATCCTGCCACGCCTTCTCCGGCTCACCAACCGTCCTCACCCGCTTCGCCTGATGCGGTGCAAGGACGGTGTAGCGAATGCCCGCCTCTGCCATGATGTCGAGCGACTCACTGTCGACGGCGGCCTCTGCGAGCCACATCCCTTCCGGCGCACGGCCGAAGCGTGACTCGAAATCCCTCACTCCCCACAGGACCTGCGTTCGCTTGTCGTGACTGCTCGAAAGCGGGAGAATCATGTGGTTGTAGCACTGGGCGATGGCCGACCCGTGCCCGCCAAAACGTGCGCGACTCTGGCGATCGGCCTCAATGATGGCGTCGTGAACATGCGGCACCGCGCGCGCCATCCACGACAGCAGTGTCGGGCCGAAGTTGAAGCTTATGCGGCCGTAGTTGTTGACAATGTCCACGATGGTGCCGCCCAGGCCCAGAATGCGGGCCGCCGTGTTGGGTGCATAGCACTCGGTGGTGACACGCTCGTTCCAGTCATGATAGGGATAGGCAGAGTCCTGCCGCTCCACGTGTTCGAGCCACGGGTTCTCGCGAGGCGGCTGGTAGAAATGACCGTGTATGCATACGAAGCGGTTCTGCGACATACTACTCCTCTGTCTGGTACACGGCAAACGTCCACGGCGGCATCGGGTACTCCGCCCCTGTGTCAACGTGTTCCGGGAGGACGGCCCCCGGTCCTCCGAAGCCACACTCCGCGGCGTCAATGAGCCGATGCCCTGAGAAACCGGAGGTCCAGCCGCGGCCCGCGATATCCCCGAAGCCAAACACGCACGCAACGCTGCCTGCGACATGACGACGGTGCAGCACAATGGTCGCGGCGTCCTCTTCGACAACCACATCGGTCGCGCGTGGGTCCAGACATGCGAGGGCGGGTGTCCCGGAGCGAAGGCTCAGCAACGCCCGGTAGAACGCCAGCATGTGACAATGCGGCTCTGTCTGCTGTTGGTCCCAGTGAAGCTTCGAGCGTACGAATGTCTCTGTATCCTGCGGGTCCGGGGGCTCCCCTTTCCAGGCGAACGCCGAGAACTCACGGCTTCGGCCCCGGCGGACGGCCTCGACGAGGCCCTGGTCACCATGGCTGACAAAGTAGAGAAACGGCGCCGTCTCCGACCACTCCTCCCCCATAAACAGCAGAGGCACATACGGGGCGGTAAGCAAGCCCCCGGCGGCAACACGCGCAGCTTCCGGCGACACCAGGTGCCCCAGGCGCTCTCCCAGCATGCGGTTGCCGATCTGGTCATGGTTCTGGATACACACCACCAGCTGCTGCCCTGCGATTCCCGCTGAACTGCTGCCGTGGTGACGACGACGATGTTGCGAGTATGCCCAGTCAAACACGAACCCACTGGCAAACGCCTTGGCAAGCTGAGACAGACTCCCGAAGTCCTCGTAGTAGCCATCCCGTTCGCCAGTCACAAGCGTGTGCATGCAATGGTGGAAATCGTCGCTCCACTGCGCGTCGAGACCGTACCCTCCCTTGTCGCGGCACGCCACCAGACGGTTGTCGTTCTGGTCGCTTTCGGCAATGAGCAGGCACGGGCGCCCGCAGACTTCGGTACACTCCCGGGCGGCATCGGCCAGTTCGGCCAGGACGTGACGGGCACCGGTATCGTATATCCCATGAACCGCATCCAGACGCAGCGCGTCGATATGGTACCGCTGGAACCAGTGCCGTGCGTTGCCAACCACGTAGGCACGTACGCCGTCCGACCATGCACCGTCGTAGTTCACCGCCGAACCCCACGGCGTCTGGTATGTGTCGGTGAAGTAGGGACCGAACTGCCCCAGGTAGTTGCCCTCGGGTCCCAGATGGTTGTACACAACGTCAAGCACCACCGCCATCCCCCTGGCGTGACACTGGTCCACCAGCCGCTTCAGCCCATCCGGACCACCGTAGGCTTCATGAACCGCCCAGGGATACACCCCGTCATAGCCCCAGTTACGGCTCCCCGGAAACGCTGCCACCGGCATGAGCTCTATTGCGCTCACTCCCAGACCGCGAAGGTAGTCGAGCTTCGACACGACGCCATCGAACATTCCTTCGGGAGTGAACGCCCCGACGTGAAGCTCGTATGTGACGTACTCTTCAAGGGCCGCACCAGCCCAGGTCTTGTCCGTCCACCCGAACACGCTGTGGTCAACGACTGCCGATGGTTCGTGTACTCCACCCGGCTGCCAGTGCGACGCCGGATCCGGGTGGGCCTCTGCGCCATCCAGCACGAACTCGTAGCGCTCTCCGTGGTCGATTCCGTCGACCTCGGCGGTCCAGTACCCTGTGTCGCACGAATCCATTGGGATGTCTTCCTCGCGAGACGCGAGACGGAGATCGACCCTCGTGCGCAACGGCGCCCAGACGGCGAAGTGACACCCTCCGCGAGGGCCCAGACCGGCCCCGGGTTCCTGGTACGGGGACCTCTGTTGTGACACGACAGCGCTCATGGAGCGCCCCTCCAGTACGAGGAACAGGCGGAGGATATGAAAATACTCGCCCCCCGTTGGAGGGCAGAGCAACGGAAAGCGGGATCCTGCGCACCGCCGGCAGACTCAGAGGAACAACAGCACTTCAGATGGCTTAGCGGGAATGCAAGAACAAATGCTCGCCGCAGGCGCGGCGCAAACCACTACGTTGGCACCCCCCCCGGGTCCATCACCTGCGTGGGGGCACTCGAACCGTCGTCCTCGCTCCCGGCGAGCCCGCCCTGTTCGAGAACTTCCTCGGCAATCCGCTTCTTCAGCGCACTCGAGTACTTGAACAGCGGCACTGCGCGCTGGGCCAATGGGATAACCTGGCCGGTCTTCGGGTTGCGCGCCGGACGAGGTTTGCGCACACGCGTGTAGAACGTGCCGAAGCCGCGGATCTCTATCGTCCGCCCCTCTTCGAGTATCCGCGAGATCGCCTCGATAAGCTCTTCCACCACAATCTTCGCGTCAGACTGTGTGAGTCCCGTATGTCTCGCGACGTCAACGACCAGATCATGTTTGGTTGCGTTCACCGGTCAGCCTCCCATTTCCCATAAATATTCCATGGGGACACGCGTAAGTCAAGGGGGAACTTACTGTTGCCTCATTTCGGCCGGACCCGGACCGGCGGGCAGACCTGTGCCGCCGCCCGGCGAAGAAACTGCGCCGCAAATTGTGCGCGGAACCGCTCGGGCCCCAGCGCTGAAGATATCCGGCGGCGGTTGGCGGCGACATCACGCGCCGCGACCTGTGTCACGGGAACTCTCCGTGCCGAACGTGCCGTACCGAACCGCAGTCGGGCCCGCTCGTTGGGGTCCCGCATGAGTCTCTCCAGAACCCCCAGCTGCGCACTGACAGGGATCGTACCGAAGTCAACCGACGGGCGGGGCTCGCCGTCTACCCACTCCCCCGGCACACGCATCATCTCGTACAGGTGTCCGACACTCGCACCGCCGAACGCGCCGAACCCCGCCGGCCGCCGACCCACCACCGCGGCGCCGTACAGCCATGGTTCGTACAGCGCATACCCGAACCCTTCCAGCACCGCGGTACTCAGGCACACGTCCACCACGCCGCAGACTGACATGAACGGCTTCCCGCGAAGCGCTGGAACCATCGATTGCACCTCCTCGATATCGAACAGCGCCGGAATACCAAGGCGCACACAGATCCGGCGCAGACGGCGGCAGAGCGTGCGGTCTTCCGCACTCGTCCCGTCCCTGCCCGTCAGCAGCGTCCCCCCCATCACGAGGCATGCCACGATGCAGGCCTCCACCGGGTTCTTCCGCCGCAGCATCCGTGAGGGGTAGAACACCAGGGGCCGCCGGGAATCGAACGGCACCCCGCGCCTCCGGGCCACCACTGCGCAGGCCGCGCGGAATGCAGCCCTGGCAGCGGCTGCAGGAGGAGGGCCCGCCGGGCCGCTCACCGGGTTGGGGAGCAGCGCTGCCGACGCTCCCGCGCGGTGGAGCGCGGCATACGCAGGCCGGGAGGGGCTCACGTAGTGCACCCGCGGGTAGAGCATCCGCCACACCGGCACACGCATGCGCGCAAGCGAGTGGATATGGCGCAACTGCCGCTCACGCCCTTCCTCAGCCCGGTCGTGTACCACCATAAAGAACCGGAACCGCTCGCCACCCAGTTGCCTGCTGAGCACCCCGAACGCATCCGCCAGCGCCACGTTGCGCGCAAGGTTGAGGTTGTGCGCGATGACACAGACCGGGGCAGGAAGCGAGCCGGACAGAAGCAGGTGCCGAAGACGCTGCTGGAGTCGGCTCGAGGCTGCGCGGAGCGACGAGGCCGAGCGGAACTCATGGTACTCCGCGCCGGGCACCGGCGCCAGCACGGTCCCCGCCGGTACAGCTGCCGCGCCCTTCGGGCTGCACGCCAGGACGCACGGCGCGCTCCTGCCAACAACAGCGCCGAACGCCTGCGCATACGCCGCCATCACCGCGGTCACACCGCCCGGGCGGCAATGGTAGTGGATCTGCACCAGCGACCGCGGTCTCACGTGCCCGCCCTCTCCCCCGCACGCCCCGCGGGTGCGTTGCGGAACCGCGGGTGGAAACTGCGGTGCACCTCCTTGAGGTACTCCCGGTCGACATGGGTGTAGATCTCGGTGGTCACGATATTCGCGTGACCAAGCATCTCCTGCACGAGCCTGATATCCGCTCCGCCCTCGAGCAGGTGCGTGGCAAACGAGTGCCGGAACGTGTGCGGCGAGACGTGGGTGGTCACTCCGGCCAGCGTGACGTACTGCCGGATCAGCTTCCAGATACCCATGCGGCTGAAACGCCTCCCGCGCGCGTTCAGGAATAACGCGTTGTCGGTATGCGGCCGGCACAGTGCAGGCCGTTCCCTCTCGCGGTATGCGGCAATCCATTCGAGGGCCGCGTCACCGATCGGCACCAACCGCTCCTTCGAGCCCTTCCCGAACACCCGTACCAGCCCCTCTTCGGCAAGCAACTGCTCCTCGTTCAGCCCCACCAGTTCCGAGACGCGCATGCCTGTTGCGTACAGTGTCTCCAGCATCGCCCGGTCACGGGTACCACACCGCTTGCCCGTGTCAACCGCGGCCAGTACCCGTCCGACCTCATCAACAGTGAGCACCGAGGGCAGGTAGCGGCCCGAGCGCGGACCCTCAAGCAGCTCGGTGGGATCCGCCGCCACGACTCCCTCGGCAGCGAGGTAGCCGAAGTAGCCGCGCACAGCGGAGAGCGTGCGCTGGATCGAGCTGACCGCAAAACCCATGTCGTGGAGCGTGCGAACATAGCCAGAGAGTACGTCCAGGGTCACCTGCTCAACCGTGTCAATCGAATGCTGCGTGAAGTATGACCGGAGGCGCTCCAGGTCGCCCCCGTAGGCTTCGAGCGTGTTGCCGCTGACACCCTTCTCGAGGCGAAGGAACGCCAGGTAGGCGGTGAACAGCGGAAGCTCTTCCATGCGCCCCCTACACCAGGAACGGGTTCATCCGTGCCT
>CAZJJT010000209.1:0-1031 GCA_964546395.1 uncultured Fibrobacterota bacterium | reverse complement strand
GCGGCCTATCGTCGTCCGGTTGCCATGTCCCGGCCACACGACCGTGTCGGCAGGAAGCGGAAGCAGGTGGGTCTTGATACTGCTGATGAGCTGCATGAAATCTCCGCCCGGGAGATCTGCCCGACCAATCGAGCCGGCAAACAGCACGTCACCCACTACCGCCGCGCCGTCGAACAGCAGCGCAACACTCCCCGGGCTGTGGCCCGGTACGTGCACGGTATCGGTGCGCAGGGCCCCGAACGACATGCTTCCCACAGTCAGGTTGCTCAGCGGACCACCATAGAAATAGCTCATCCCCATGATATCCGAACCGTTGATCCCGGGCTGGCACACGAGCACCCGCTCTGTCTCGTGCACGTAGACCGGGACATCATACGCCGAGAGGATTTCCTCGATGCCGAGGATATGATCGAAGTGGCCGTGCGTGAGCACGACCGCTTTGACATCATGGCCCCCGTGGCGGCAGTGCTCCACGACATCCCCGCACCCGCGCGAGGGGTCAACCACTATCGTGTCCTTCGAGTCCTCCGGCCACACCAGGTAGGTGTTTGTCTCCAACGGCCCGGTGACAAACCGCTCTATCTTCACCTTCTGTCGCACGCTTCCTCCACCTCGCCTCCAGGCTCACTCCGGGAACTCACCCAGAAACACCACCTCGGGTTCCAGGTCCACTCCGCTGTGCGCATGCACCGCCTGTTTCACGTCACGCAGCAACTGCCTGAACTCCGCGGCAGTCCCACCGCCCCTGTTGACAAAGAAGTTCGCATGTTTCTCCGAGACGGCGATTCCGCCGATACGCTTGCCCTTCAGCCCCGCGGCCTCGATATGCCGGCCCGCACCTTCGCTCTCTCCTGCCGGGTTGCGGAACACGCTCCCGCAGTTGGGCTCGTCCAGCGGCTGCTTCGCCCGCCGCCGCGAGGTCACGCTGCGCACGGTCCGCTGGAGCTCTTCACGGTTGCCGGGCGCGAGTCTGACTGAGGCCTCGATGACAATCCCCGGGTGGTCGCTGAACAGGCTGTGGCGATACCCGA
>CAZJJT010000208.1:0-7715 GCA_964546395.1 uncultured Fibrobacterota bacterium | reverse complement strand
GCTCCCCCTTCAGCATCAACTTCGTTCCCTCACGCCGGCAGAGCCTGCACGAGGGGCCGTGATACAATGCCATATGACCGATCTCTCCTCTCTTACACCCTGCGCCGTTTCGGCGGACGGCAGCCGTTGTGCGGTACCGCCGTAAAGTCCTTGATCGATGTCACCTTCAGGCCTGCATTGGCCAGCGCACGAATCGAGCTCTCCCGCCCGTTCCCCGCGCCCTTCAGATGCACTTCCACCTTCCGCATCCCCGCGTCGTACGCCAACCGCCCCACCACGTCCGCAGCCACCTGCGCCGCGAACGGCGTGCTCTTGCGCGAACCCTTGAACCCCGCCTTGCCCGGCGAACCCCACGCCACCACGTTGCCCTGCTCGTCGGTAATCGAGATGATCGTGTTGTTGAACGTGGTCCTGATGTGGGCTACGCCGCTTACCGGGGCCTTCTTCTTGGCCTTGCGGGTCGTCGCCGTCGCTTTGGTCTTGTCCATGTACCTGTGCTCCGCACTGCGTGCCGTACCGGCGCGCTGGTTATTTCACTGCCTTCTTCTTGTTCGCGATGGTACGCCGCGGGCCCTTGCGCGTCCGGGCGTTCGTGCGGGTCCGCTGCCCGCGGGCCGGCAGGCCCCGCCGGTGCCGCAGACCACGATAGCAGCCCACGTCCATCAGCCGCTTGACATTCATGCGCACCAGCGACCGCAGGCTTCCCTCAACCGTGTACTCGCTGTCCACCACCTTACGGATGAGGTCGAGTTCCTTCTCGGTGAGATCGCGAATGAAACGCGCAGGGTCGAGCCCCGCCTTCCTCACGATCGCCTCGCCCGAACTCCGCCCGATACCATGGATATAGGTGAGCGCGATGTCCGCCCGCTTGTTGTCCGGGATATCCACACCTGCTACACGTGCCATGCTCTACTGCCTCCTTGCCAGAAACAACCCGGCGGACCTCAGCCCTGCCGCTGCTTGTGCTTGGCGGTCTTGGTACAGATAATCCGCACCACACCCGCCCGCCTCACCACCTTGCAGTTCTTGCAAATCTTCTTCACCGAAGAACGTACCTTCACAGCTCGCTCCTTGCCCGCGCCCGCCTACGAACGACGCCCGCGCAGCCGCCCCTTCTTCATGAACCCTTCGTAGTTGCGCGTCTGCAGATGCGACTCAAGCGACTGCAGCGTGTCAAGCGCAACGCCCACCACGATCAGCACGCTCGTGCCGCCGAAGAAAAACGACATCTTCAGCGCGCCCATCAGGAAAAACGGCACCACCGCGATGAACGCCAGGAACACCGACCCCGGCAGCGTGATCCGCGACAGCACCGTGTCCAGGTACTCCGCCGTCTTCTTGCCCGGCCTGATACCCGGGATGAACCCTCCCGAGCGCTTCAGGTTGTCCGCGATATCCAGCGGATTGAAAATGATCGCGGTGTAGAAATAGGTGAAAAACACGATCAGCAGGGCGTACAGCGCCGAGTACACCGGCGCGCCCGGCTGGAACCACCGCGTGACCTCCTCCACCACCGGCGACTGCGGCAGGAAACTCTTGAACATCAGCGGGAAGTACATCACCGAAGAAGCGAAGATGATCGGGATCACACCCGCCATGTTCAGCCGCAGCGGCAGCACCGTGTTCTGCCCCGCATACATCTTCGTGCCCACCACCTTCTTAGGCGTCTGGATCGGAATCCGCCTCGTCGCCTGCGTCATCATCACGATGAACGCGGTCATCCCCAGCACGATGGCCACCACGAGCAGCTCGGCGAATATGTGCCGCGACCCGGCGAGCAGCTGCTGCGTCTCGCTGATGACCGCGGTGGGGAAATCTGCCACGATACCCACGAATATGATGAACGAAATGCCGTTACCGATGCCGCGGTTGGTGATCTGCTCGCCAAGCCACATGATGAAGATGGTGCCGGTCGTCATGCTGATCACCGTCACCAGCGTGAACATCGGACCGTGTATCGACGGGATAACCGCGGCGATCCCGCTCGGGGCCACAATGCTCTGCAGGTAGATGCTGATGCCGGCAGACTGGATCAGGGCCAGCAGCACCGTGCCGTAGCGCGTGTACTGCGTGATCTTCTTGCGCCCCTCCGCACCTTCCCGCTGCAGCTTGTGGAAATACGGGAACACAGTGGCGAGAAGCTGGATAATGATGGAAGCGCTGATATAGGGCATGATGCCGAGCGCAAACACGGTCGCCCGCTCGAACGCGCCGCCCACAAACATGTCGTACAGCCCGAACAGCGTATTGCGGCTCTGCTCGAAGAACTCCGCCAGCGCCGTCGGGTTGATACCGGGGGTGGGAATATGCCCGCCCACCCGGTAGATCCCGATAAACAGCAGCGTGTAACCGATGCGCCGCCGCAGCTCGGGGATCCGGAAGATGTTTCGGAATGTGTCGAGAAGCTGCACGAACTACCTCACGGTTGCCTTTGCGGCCTTGAGTTTTTCGCGCGCCGACTTCGAGTACGCATCGGCCTTCACCGTAATCGCCTTGTCAATCTCACCGTCACCGAGCACTTTCACCGGCTTGTTGGGGGAGTGTACCAGCCCCTTCTCATACATCACCTTCGCGTCAATCTCCCCCACTTCGGGATCGATCTTCTGGAGGTCGCGAACATTGACAATCTGGTAGGCGACCCTGAACGGGCTGACAAACCCGCGCTTGGGGATACGGCGCGTGAGCGGTGTCTGACCACCCTCGAAGTAGGGCTTGTTCTTGCGGCCGCTGCGGCTGCCGTCGCCCTTCTCGCCCTTGCCTGCCGTGCTCCCGGTCCCGCTCCCCTGCCCGCGGCCCACGCGGTGCCGCTTGCGCCGCGCACCCGTCGCCGGCTTGATCGTATTGGGTTTCAGCATCATGCCTCTCCGTCCACTTCTTCCACACTCACCAGGTGTTTCACCGTGTTAATCATCCCGCGGATTGCCGGGGTATCGTCCTTCACAAGGACCTGCCCCACCTTGCGGAACCCCAGCGCCCTGACGGTCGCCTTCTGCCGGAGCACCCGCCCGATTCCGCTGTGTATCTGTCGTATGCGCAGTTTCTTCGCCATCGCTCCCTCCGCCTCAACCCGCGGTCCGTGCGCCCCGGAGCGCGCGCACATCCTCGCGCGTCCGAAGGCTCATCAGGCCCTGCAGTGTCGCCTTGGCCACGTTCTGCGGGTTGCTGTTGCCGAGGATCTTGGTAAGGATATTGTGCACGCCGGCCAGCTCGAGCACAGCCCGGGCCGTGCCGCCCGCAATGATACCGGTACCAGGACCCGCGGGCTTCAGCAGGATACGCCCCGAGCCGTGCCGCCCGATTACTTCGTGTGGAATGGTGCCGCCTACCACGCTGACATGCTCCAGGTTCTTCTTGGCGCCCTCAATCGCCTTGCGGATCGACTCGGCAACGTCGTTGGCCTTGCCCGAGCCGAGTCCCACCGCCCCCTTGCCGTCACCCACCGCGACAAGGGCGCTGAACCCGAAACGCCGGCCGCCCTTCACCACCTTGGCCACACGCCTGACCGCGATCAACTTGTCCGTCAGTTCGGCCTGATCGCCGCTCACTACCACGTTTTCGTTACTCAACCCCGCGACCCCTTTCGCTATGCCTGCTGCTAGAATACCAGCCCACCGGCCCGCGCCCCGTCCGCCAGCGCTCTCACCCGGCCATGGTACAGGTAGCCCTTGCGATCGAACACCACGGTTTCGATCCCGTGCTCTTTTGCCTTCGCCGCCAGCACCTCACCAACCGCCCTGGCAACGTCTGTCTTGCTGCTCTTGTCCTTGCCGGTCAGCTTCTCCGTGACTTCCCTGCCGTACGAAGCGACCTGTACCAGGCTCCGCCCCGTGTCATCGTCGAATATCTGCCCGCTGATATGCTTGATACTCCTGCGCACGCACAGGCGGGGGCGGGCGCTCGACCCACGCAGACTTCTGCGCACCCGCACCGCGCGACGCTTCCGCTCAACAACTCTCTGCTTTGCCTTGTCCATATGTCCTCTGCGAATGGCTCGTGCCGTGCCGCCCCGCGACTACTTACCCGCCGTCTTGCCGGCCTTGCGCAGGATCTGCTCACCGGCATACCGGATACCCTTGCCCTTGTACGGCTCCGGCGGACGGATTTTGCGCAGCTCCGAAGCCACGCGGCCCACCGCTTCCTTGTCGCACCCCTCAACGATAATCTTGGTCGGCCCGTCAGCCGTCAGAGTAATCCCCGGCTCCGCCTTCCAGGTCACCGTGTGCGAGAGGCCGGCGGAAACCAGCAGGTCCTTGCCCTTCGCTTCCGCCTTGTACCCCACACCAACTATCTCCAGCTCGCGCCGGTACCCCTTCTCTACGCCTTCCACCATGTTGGCGATCAGCACGCGCGACAGCCCCCACAGCGCTTTCTGCTGCCGCGTCTGCCCCGGCGTAGTACACACAATGGTGCCGTTGTCAAGCGCCACGCTCACCACCGGCGAGATGGTCCGGCTCAACGTGCCCTTCGGCCCCTTGACAGTCACTGTCTGACCGTCCACCTTCACCTCTACACCCTTCGGTATCACTACCGGTTGCTTGCCAATCCGTGACACTGCCAGACTCCTCGCGTTGCCCAACGCCGCACCGGCCAGACAGGCCGGCCACGGCAACGGTTACCAAACCTTGCCAATCACCTCACCGCCCACGTTCAGCTTCCTGCACTCCGCATCGGTCATCACGCCCTTCGGCGTGGACACCAGCGCGATACCCAGCCCGTTCAGCACCCTCGGTACCTTGAGCGCACTGCGGTACTGACGGCGGCCCGGGGTACTCACCCGCTGCAGACCCCGTATCACGCTCTTCAGATCACTATCGTAGCGGAGCAGGATCTTGATCTGGCCCTGCCGGCTGTCCTCGACGAACGCGTAGCGCTCGATGAAGTTGTGCTCGTGAAGGATACGGGTGATCTCCTTCTTGAGCTTGGAGGACGGTATGGTGACCGTCTTCTTGCGCGCGGCGCCCGCATTGCGGATACGGGTGAACATGTCGGCTATCTGGTCTGTAAGCATCGTTTCTTGATCTCCTCCGGCGGCCCTACCAGCTCGCCTTCACAACACCGGGTATCACGCCATTGAGCGCCATCTCGCGGAAACACAGGCGGCAGATGCCGAACCGGCGGATGTAAGCACGGGCGCGACCGCACCGGCGACACCGGTTCACTGCCCTGGTCTTGAACTTCGGCCGCTTGCGGGCCTTTTCAATCATTGCTTTTCTAGCCACTGACTTGCTCCCCTGCTACTTGCGGAACGGCATGCCGAGTTCTTCCAGCAACCCCAGACACTGCTCATTGTCCTGGGCCGTGGTACAGATACAGATATCCATGCCCGCGGTCCGGCTGACCTTGTCGCGGTCGATTTCGGGAAACACGATCTGCTCCTTCACCCCCATCGTGTAGTTCCCCCGCCCGTCCATCGAACGGCGCGGAAGCCCGCGGAAATCCCGGATACGAGGAATCACAATCGAGACGAGCCGGTCGAAGAAGTCGTACATGCGGTCGCTGCGCAACGTGACCTTGCACCCCACCGACTGGCCTTCACGAAGTTTGAAGTTGCTGATCGACTTTCTCGCCTTGGTCACCACGGGCTGCTGGCCGGTAATCGAGCGCATGCACGCCACCGCCTCTTCCAGAAGCTTCGGCTCGCCTACCGCCTTGCCAACGCCCATGTTCACCACTATCTTGTCGAGCTTCGGCACCTGCATCACGTTGCGGTACCCAAACCGCTTCATCAGCGCCGGCGCAACTTCCTTCTGATACTTCTCCCGCATACGCGGCCGCTTGCGCGCTTGCGTCTTCAATCCACCAGCTCCTTGGCTTTCTTTGAGTACCTGACCCGCTTGCCGTTGTCGAGCACCCGGACCCCGATCCTCGTCGGCTTGCCCGTCTTCGGACACACCAGCATCAGGTTCGACAGGTGGATGGATGCCTCTTTCTCCACGATACCGCCCTGCGGATTCCTCTGGCTCGGCTTGGTGTGCCGCTTGACGATGTTGCGTTCACTCACAATCGCACGGTTCTTGGAGGGAATCACGCGGACCACCTTGCCCGTCAGCCCCTTGTGCTCGCCCGCCACAATCTGTACCGTGTCGTTCTTCCTCAATCGCAGACTCATACCCGTTCCACCCCTGTCCGTGCGGTATTCCCGTTCAGAGCACTTCCGGCGCCAGCGACACGATACGCATGAACTTGCGCTCGCGCAGTTCGCGCGCGACCGGGCCGAAGATCCGTGTGCCGCGCGGCTCGCCCGTGTCGGTCACCAGCACCGCCGCGTTGTCGCTGAACCTGATAAACGTGCCGTCCCGCCTTCCGAATTCCTTCTTCGTACGCACCACGACAGCTCTCACCACGCTGCCCTTCTTCACCGGCGAGTTGGGGATTGCCGACCGGATCGACACCACCACCACGTCACCAACGTGCGCGTACCGGCGCCTGCTGCCCCCCAGCACCCTGATACACATCACCTTCTTGGCGCCCGAGTTGTCCGCCACATTCAACACTGTCTGAACCTGTACCATGAGTTCTCCAGCATTCCCCGATGACCGTCGCGAAACGGCCAGCCCGTTACATTGCCTTCGTCATCACCTCGACAACACGCCAGCGCTTCGTCTTCGACAACGGCCGCGTCTCCATGATACGCACCTTGTCGCCCACGCCGCACTGGTTAGTCTCGTCGTGCGCCACGAGCCGCCGCGTGCGCCGCACGGTCCGCGCGTACTTCGCATGCATCACCTGGCGGTCGACCCGCACGATGACCGACTTGTTCATCTTGTTGCCTTCGACCACGCCCACGCGGGTCTTCCTCTGCGTTCTCTCAGCCATGCTCACCCCTGTGCCTTTGCCGTGGCAACCGGCGCTGCGTTCTTCTGCACCTGCCCGAGCACCGTCTTTGCGCGCGCGATGTCCCTGCGAAGGACGCGCCGGCGCAGCGGGTTCCCCGACTGCCCCATACTCGACTGGAACCGCAGGTTGAACAGCTCTTCCTCAAACCCCTGGATCTTCTCTTTCAGTTCCGCCGCCGACAACTGCCGCAACTCCGCTGCTTTCATGGGTCAGTCAGCCTCCACGAACCGGGTGCGCACCGGCAGTTTCATCGACGCCAGGCGCATCGCCTGCTTCGCCACGTCAATCTTCACTCCCGCCATCTCGAACATCATCGTGCCCGGCCTCACAATCGCCGCCCATCCCTCCGGCGCGCCCTTGCCCTTGCCCATGCGCGATTCGGCCGGATGCTTCGTGTACGACTTGTGCGGAAAAATCCGGATCCACACCTTGCCGCCACGCTTGATAAACCGCGTCATGGCGATACGCGCGGCCTCGATCTGCTTGCTCTCGAGCCAGCCCGGATCCAGCGACTGAAGACCGAATTCACCAAACGCAATTTCGTTGCAGGATGTGGCTACGCCACGGGTCCTGCCCCGCTGTACCTTTCTCCACTTCACTCGCTTCGGCGCAAGCATCGTCCTCGCTCCTCCTCACGCACGGCCGCCCGGGCTCAGCCCGCGGCGTTCGCCGCCTGTTTCTCCACCCGCTTCAGCACTTCACCCTTGCACAACCACACTTTCACACCGACACACCCGTACGTCGTGTGAGCGGTCACTATCGAGAAATCGATATCAGCGCGGAGCGTGTGCAGCGGGATCCGGCCCTCTTTGAACGTCTCGGTACGCGCAATCTCCGCCCCGTTCAGACGCCCCGACACCATGATCTTGATCCCCTCG
>CAZJJT010000207.1:0-7722 GCA_964546395.1 uncultured Fibrobacterota bacterium | reverse complement strand
TCTACCTCATGCTTCCGGTGCCGAGGAGCAGTGCCCTGCTCCTCGGATACGCGGTGGCCATGGCGCCCGCAGCCGCGGTGTTGCTGCTTGCCGCATCAGTTGTTGCGGGTGCCGGTCTGCTCCCCGCCAACCAGGCCTTCGAGCGTCTGGGCCACACGCTTGTGTTCTTCGTACTTGTCAAAACCGTGCCCCTCCCGATGCTCTGCGTGTGGCGCATGGGAACCCTGTATGTGTGTCTGTTCATCACGGGTTTTGCGCCGGTGGTGTTCGGGGCGATGCTGCTGGATGAACTCGTCCTGTCGCACTTCCCGGGCGCTGCGGTCACACGCGTGGTGGCGTTTCTTCTCGGTGTTGCGTGGCTGCAGTGGATGGTGCTGAAGCGCGCGCCGCTGCCGAGCGACTAGGCCGCAGGGCCAGCATCTGCCATTCACCTGCGGGCTGTCAAGAGGATGTCATACGTCAAGCTCCCGCCCCCAGATCTCACTCGCCTCTTCACGCCGCGATGTCAGCGCATGGGAACCATCTGCGCGGATCATGACCTCGGCAGGCATGGGTCGCGAGTTGTAGTGCTTCGCACTCATAGACAGACCATAGGCACCAGCGCCCATTACCGCGACCGTGTCACCGACCGCAGCACGGGGGAGACGGATCGTGTCGATACGCTCCGGGTCGGTTCCCTGCGGCGTGAAGATATCCCCGCTCTCGCAGCAAGTCCCGACAACCACGTAGTCTTCGGAAGCGGTATCGGACTCGCCAAGCAACCGGATGGGGTGACGAGAGCCGTAGATCATGGGCCGGAGCAGTTCGGTCATGGACGCGTCGAGTTTGAGAAACCGGAATCCCTCAGCTCCTGTGTCGACTATGTCGCATACCCGCGCCAGCAGCATGCAGGAGTTTGCTGCGAGGTACGTACCCGGCTCGATTTCGAGCTGCAGCTCCCGCCCGGTTCGCTCGGCGAATGACTCGAACGCACCGCGCACGTGCGCGAACACCGTCTGGAGATCGATTGAGTTCGCCGGATTCATGCGGTCAATCTTGTAGCCGCCACCCAGGTTGAGCGTATGCACATCCGGCATCCGCCGCACAATCTCCAATGTCAACTCAGCCACCTTCTGCCAGACCTCCCAGTCGCTCCCCGAGCCCACGTGTGTGTGCATATGTGTGATTGTGAGCGAGTACTGCTCGGCAAGTGCGAGAACCTGTGGGAGATACTCATGCCAGATCCCAAACGAAGCGGTCCGGCCGCCGGTGTTGGTGCGGTTGTTGTGGCCGGAGCCAAGCCCGGGATTCATGCGCACCGACAGCGGCCGGCCGCTCCCGCCGAACGCCTGCCCGTACCGCTCGAGCTGCAGCAACGACGTCGCGTTGTACAGCACCCCCGGTGTGAGGACCTCTTTCAGTTCTGCCTCGGACAACGTCTGCTGTGTGGTGAGTTCAATCCGCGACGGCGCAATGCCTGCGGCCATGGCCCGCTGCACTTCGTAGGGCGAGGACGCGTCGATATGCAACGCCATGCTGTCGAATATCTTCAGGATCGCGCGGTGCGAGTTGGCTTTCATGGCATAGCGCACCAGGACCCCATAGGCGCCGGGCACATCGAGTGCGCGCTGCGCCGCGGCCCGGTACGAATCCTCATCGTGCACGAACACCGGTGTACCGAATTCGTCCGCGATTGCCGCGAGCGTGCGGTCGTCGCTGAATGCGAGAGGGGCCCGTTGCCAGTTGTTCATGTGCATGGCTCCCGCGTGTGTTTCCGTGGGCGGTGTGTTGTGTGCGAGTACGGAATATAGGTACCATGCAGAGACTGCATCCGCGCGACCGTTGGTCGCGTGTGTCTGCGTGAGGGTGCAGTCGGAGGAGTGCAGCACACCGTCAGCTCCCAACACAAGCTGTTCCCGGCAAACCAGGCTCAACTGCTGAACTCCGGGATGACGACCTTCCTGCCGCAGGCCATCGCACTGGCATGAGCACAGAGACCCGCCGCAGTCCAGTCTGCCGCGCGGACTTCGTTGATCCAGGGCTTGCGTTTCTCCACAATGCTCCGAACAAACTCGTGGACCAGGTGCGGGTGCGAGCCGTGGTGCCCCCCGCCGGCATCGAAGGTCTTGTGGGGATTGGTGTCATCGTAGCGTCCCCGCACGGTGAACCGCCGGATGGGTTCGGGGAGCAGATCCTGCCGATCGGGTGCATCCACACGACGGAATGAGTTGCTCAGGCCGCGACGGTCGCCGGTGTGCAACTGGCCGCGCGTGCCTACCGTCTCGAACACTACCGGATCCTCCTGCTCGATCTGCGCCCATTCGAACGTGCGTTGTTCGCCGTAGACATTGAAACTCTCGGTGTAGCCGCGCGAACAATGGAACAGAGCGCGCGTTACCTCCATGCCAAGGCTGGGTGTGGCAAGCTCGAACAACGCACTCTCCACCGGGAAGGGGTTGCCGTACTGCTTGTGCAGCGCTCTGCGCATCATGCCGCTTCCCCGGCACTGCACCGAGACCGCCCGACACCCGGCAATTGCCAAGCAGGGCGAGACCGCGTGTGTGGCATACCACATGGGCGGCAGACCCATCCAGTACGACGGCCAGTTCTCCATGTCCTGGTAGTGCGCGCCGCGCAGAAACTGGATACGCCCAAACTCCCCCTTCTGCTTCATCTGCCGGGCGAGCAGAAACTGGCGGGTGTACACGGCCGTCTCCATCATCATGTAGTTCTTCCTGCTCGCGCGCTGTGCGCGGACAATGGCGCGAACGTCGGCAAGACTGGTTGCCATGGGAACCGTGCAGGCACAGTGCTTGCCGGCCCTGAGTGCCGCGACCGCCTGCTGCGCGTGCAGAGGAATGGGGGTGATGAGATGAACCGCGTCGTAGTCGTGATTGTCAAGGATATCCTCGAGGTGCGCATAGCACCCGTCTGTATCGAACATCCGGGCCACCCGCCGTGCCTGGACCGTGTCGGGGTCGATAACTGCCACCCTGGCGATATCGGGGTGGTGCCGGTAAATGGGTACGAAGCTGGCGCCGAAGCGCATGCCAACCACTGCGACTGAGAGTCTCTTCGTGCGAGCCATGAGTGGCTACTCCTTCGCTTGAATGTCTGTTCTGGTATCAATGTAGCACACAGAACTAACTTGAGAGATGGCTGCGTTGGTGCTAATTGTGTATATTTTGGTGCTATGGCCACTTCTCGCCCCGAGTTGGTCTTTCAGAGCGCGATGGACAGCCGGTTCGGCCGTATCGTGCATGCGGCAATCAAGCGCAACAGTACCGGTGCCAACGCCCGCAGCCCGCTGCGGCGATTCGGCCACTACGTGGTGATTCTTTCGCTTGAGGGCGAAGCGGAGTTCGTGGATGAGCACGGGAGGAGCGGGACGCTCCGTGCAGGCGACTTGCTGTTTCTGTTCCCCGAGATCGCGCATGCGTTCGGGCCCGGGCCAGGCGGTTACTGGTCGGAGTTGTACGTGATTCTGGATGGCCCTTTGTGTGACTTCTGGCGGCGCACCGGGTTCATCTCACCCGACCGGCCGATTGTGAAGACGCAGCAGGTCGAGTACTGGCAGAACCGCCTCGTGGATGTGCTTGAGCAGTCCGGTCACGACAGTTCCGGACTCATGGAGAAGCGCTTGATGGACCTCGGGTCGTTGCTGGCCGATCTGGGCCGTCAGGTGAGCGAGGAAGGTATCCCGGTGGGAGACCGCGACTGGCTGAGCGAGGCCCGGGGGCTCATGTCTCGCGCGACACTCCAGCGGCCCACACTCGAGCAGATAGCGCAGCAGCTGTCGATGTCTTATCAGACCTTCCGCAAGCGGTTCGCGGCGCTGAGCGGGATGTCGCCGGCGCGGTATCGTACCAAGTGCGTGGTCATGGCTGCGTGTGAGCGACTGAAGAGCTCGGACGCGCCGATCAAGCGGATCGCGCAAGACCTTGGTTTCGCCGATGAGTACCACTTCTCCAAGCGGTTCAAAGCGGTGATGGGGATGTCGCCTGGTGAGTTCCGGAGGAGATAGGGGGTTGCCACGACAAGGGGAAACAGAGAAGCCCTCCAACACCCTGAGGATTGGAGGGCTTCCGTGAATGGCTGGAGTGGAGGGATTCGAACCCCCGACCCAGTGGTTAACAGCCACTTGCTCTACCGACTGAGCTACACTCCAAGACTGGCTTGCTGTCGCAAAACCAGAAATATACATCGGAAGGCTGGATCCGGCAAAGACAGCAAAGGCCGCACCCGAGCGGACGGCTGCAGGGGCCTGCGCGATGTACTTTTCTCGGACGTGCGTGTCCATTCCGCATTCTGCAATCCTCTCTAGATGGAGAATGGCTCAATGAACGAACAGCGCCCACAAGTTGCGTACCTGCAGGCCGCCATGTCGCGGATCATCGCTTCGGAAGAAACCTACGTGGTCATGTGCCGCCCGATCAGCAACGGTGCCTACATCCTCGAGTACGTCACGCGCAGTGACGGCAAGCTGCTGGCCGCTGTCCGCGTCGATCAGCAGCCGAAGGCGGATGCGGCGTAACGAACCGTGCCAGCAGGCAAGGCAGAATCAGTTGGGCGAAGCTCCCAACAGCATACACGCTTCCCTTCCATGAAGATCAAGCTGGTATTGGCCGCTGCTCTCGACGACCCGCTGCGGCGAAACGACCCGTTCATGCCGCTTTCGCTGCCCATGCTGGCAGGCTCTGCGCCGGAGCATGACTACACATTCGTTGACCTGCTCTGGGAGAACGACGTCGGCTACGATGAGCCCGCCGACCTCGTGGGGATCAGCGCCCGCGCCACGGCCGAGCCGCGCGCCTACGAGATTGCCGATGAGTTCCGGCGGCGCGGCGTGAGAGTGGTACTGGGCGGCGCGCAGATATCGGCCGTACCGCACCGGGCGATTGCGCATGCGGATGCAGTTGCGGTTGGGGAGTCCGAAACGCTCTGGCCGGTCATGGTCGAAGATGCCGCGAAGGGGACGTTGCGGGACTTCTACGTATGCTCGCCCGAACCGTTTGATCCGGGTGAGGGGCGCACGGTGTACCAGCAGAACGAGTTCCCCCAGTTGACATACAAGATCCACCCCCGGCGCGACCTCTACCGAAAGCACTACACGTTCGACACCGTCTTCGCCATGCGCGGCTGCCCCATGAACTGCGATTTCTGCGCGGTGTCACGGCTGTTCGGCACGCACCACCGCGCGCGGCCCGCCGAAGATGTAGTTGAGGAGATTGCGGCGTTCCGCAACTACTACTACCTGCTGGATGACACCGTGTTCGGCCGGCCGCCAACCTACGACTACTACCTCGACCTCTACAAACGCATCGCCGCACTCCCGAAGAAGCGGTTCTTCACGGGCCAGGCCAACCTCGATGCGGCCGCGGATGAGAAGGGGCGCGAGGTGATCCGCGCTGCCACCGATGCGGGGTTCCTGTATGCGGCTATCGGTATCGAATCGGTCAACCCGCAGACGCTCGTGCAGAGCGGCGCAATCCGCAAACTCGGGGTGCGCACGCCCGACGAAGCGCTTGACAGGATGCGCGAGCATATCCGGTTCATCCAGGACCAGGGGATTATCATCTCCGGGTGGTTCGTGGTGGGCTACGATACCGACACGGTCGACACGTTCCGGCGGACCTACGAGTTCTGTCGCGAGATGAACCTGCTTCCCGCAATCTTCCACGTCAAGGCGATCCCGGGCACGCGGCTGTACGACCGGTTGCTCAGCGAGAACCGGCTGGAGATGGGCCGCCTGATGAACATGGGCCACCCGACAATCACCGACACCGATATCCTCGACTCCCTCGCCTACGTCATCCGCAACGGCTACTCGGTGCGCGAGATTCTGCGGCGAACACTGTTCTACGCGCGACGGTTCCGCAGCCACCGTATCCACAAGAGCATCTTTGCCGCGGTCACGCAGTTCAAGCTGAAGGGTGGGCTTGATGTTGCTCATGTCGGGGCAAGGAAGATGACGAAGGGCTGAGTACAAGGGGGGAAGTGTCCCCCTCGCTGCAGATGGCGCGGCCACTGTCGCCCGAGTCGTGCCGCTCAGGCGCCCATGGCCACACAACGCCATCTTCCGCTACCCCCTCTGCGGGGTGGCCGTCGATGTCCCGCACTGGGTGCGGGACGGATCGGCCACCACCGCAACGCCCCATAGGGTGCTTCGCCGTGCGGCGAAGCGACTATGCAGCAAGAGCGCCTACCTGTCTCAGGACCATCTTTGAGGACTCGAAGGCGATGTCTGCTTCGTTCACCTGTCCCGGTGCGACAAACACAATCTCGGTCGCTTCATCGCTGAGCACGAACTGCTCGGGGGTTTCGAAGCGGCAGCGGTAGAACATGTCGGTGGTGTGGTAGGTGATCCCGCGGTAGACGTAGACGTTGGGGAACGAGGCAACATACGAGAGGCCGGTGAGGTCGACACCAAGTTCCTCTTTCACTTCGCGCACCACGGCCTGGTCTGCGCCTTCGTTGTAGTCCACAAACCCGCCGGGCAGGTCAAGCAGTCCCTTGTCCGGTTCGCGTGAGCGGCGCACGAACACGATTCCCTTGGGAGTCTCGATAATCGCGGCAGCCGCGGCAGCCGCGTTGTGGTAGTAGTGGAAACTGCACTCGGTGCAGCGCAGTGACTTGTCCGAAGTTTCCTCGAGCGCGGGCTGTCCGCAGCGGGGGCAGTACTTGAACGTCGTGAGTGTGAGAACAGAAGGGGCCATGGGGTATCCGCTGTTGGGGTGAACCGAACCAGGCACAAAGATACCCCCGCGGGTGGCGGGAACACCCGCGCTACAGTATCTTGGAGACCCGCAAGGGTCGCACCCGAACATCACCGACAAGGACACCCCATGCCGTCACCGTCAGCGTTTCCCGCACCATCCCCGTTCGCTTCTCACGGCACGCTTCGGGTCCACGCCAGCGAGCGGTTTCTGGAGCACGAAGACGGCACACCGTTCTTCTACCTGGGCGACACTGCCTGGGAGCTGTTCCACCGGCTGAATCTTGAGGAAGCTGAGCAGTACCTGGCCAACCGCGCGGCGAAGGGCTTCACGGTGATTCAGGCCGTGGCACTGGCAGAACTTGACGGATCGGAGACACCGAACGCCAACGGTGATCTTCCGCTCGAAGGGCAGGATCCGGCCAAACCCATCGACGCGTATTTCGCGCATGTAGACCGCATCGTTGCCCGTGCCAATGAACTTGGGCTGGTGATCGGCATGCTGCCCACCTGGGGACGGTACTGGAAACAGGGCGCGAACAAGAAAGCCAACCCGGGCATCTTCACGCCCGAGAACGCGCGTGCGTACGGGCGGTTCATGGGCACGCGCTACCAGGCAGCTTCGCTGATCTGGGTTCTTGGTGGCGACCGCAACATCGACGGCGAGTACGAGATGCAGATCGTGGAAGCCATGGCAACGGGGCTGCGCGAAGGGGACAAGGGGGCGCACCTCATCACGCTGCATCCCTGCGGCCCAGGCCAGTCCTCCGCAATGGTACACACCAAGCCCTGGCTTGACTTCAACATGAATCAGTCATCGCACGCCTCGCATGACCACGACAACGGTTTGTTTGTCGAGCGCGATCTTGCGCTCGAACCGCTCAAGCCTACTCTGGACGGTGAGCCGCGTTACGAGTGCATTCCGGTGGGATTCTACAACGCGGATGTCAGCCGGATGGACCGGTTCGATGACTACGATGTCCGCCAGGCGGCCTGGTGGGCCGTGCTCGCCGGCGCCTGTGGCCACA
>CAZJJT010000206.1:0-7746 GCA_964546395.1 uncultured Fibrobacterota bacterium | reverse complement strand
CTCTGGTACGACTACGGCGTGCGGCGTATCACCGGTATCCGCTACGGCTACCGGGGCATGGGCCCTTCGGGTGAGCCGCCGCTGGAGCTGACCCCGGATGTGGTGGCGGGAATCCACCGCGACGGCGGGACGATCCTGGGTTCTTCACGCGGCGGCGGTGAGAGGACCGAAGACATGGCCGAGTGGCTGGTGTCGCGCGGCGTGAATGTGCTGTTCGCTATTGGTGGCGACGGCACGCAGAAGGGGGCGCTGGCGATCCAGCGGGAGATAGCGTCACGCGGACTCCCGATCGCGGTAGTTGGCGTTCCCAAGACCATCGACAACGACCTGAGTTTCATCGAGCGCTCGTTCGGGTTCCAGACTGCGGTGGCCAAAGCGGTGGAGGCTGTCGAAGGGGCTCACGTGGAAGCGTGCGGCGCGCCCAACGGCGTTGGGCTGGTGAAAGTGATGGGCCGGGAGTCGGGATTCATCGCCGCCTACAGCGTACTTGCCACCAACGACGTCAACTTCGTGCTTATTCCCGAGGTGCCGTTCAGTCTGGAAGGGGACAACGGCCTGCTGGCGCACCTCGAGCGGCGTCTGACCAAGCGCCATCACGCGGTGGTACTGGTGGCCGAAGGCGCGGGGCAGGAGTTGTTCGCCGCCAGTGGGGCAACGGACGCTTCGGGGAACCGCAAACTCGGCGACATCGGGGTACTGCTGGCTGCCCGGTTCAAAGAGCACTTCAGGTCACGGGCGATCGAGGTCAACCTGAAGTACATCGACCCGAGCTACATTATCCGCAGCATGCCTGCCACGGCCGACGATTCGGTGTACTGTGCACGGTTGGGGACCAACGCCGTGCATGCGGCGATGGCAGGGAAGACGGGGCTGATGATCGGCATGGTGCACAACTGCATGGTGCATATCCCGATTGGCGTAGCCACCGAACGTCGCAACCGCGTGGATCCCGAGAGCGGGTTGTGGCGGGATGTTGTCGAGGCGACCGGGCAACCGCCGCTCATGACCGGCGGCTAGTCGTCGACCACCGTGTAGCGCGTTTCACGCGGGGAGCGCTGCTGCCAGCGCCACCAGTCGTTACGGGGCGTGTTGACGAACCAGTACAGCGGCTCGCGGCGCATCTGGTGCTCGAGCACTACCTGACGTTCCTCGGCCCCCGCCGCCATCCATACGAAGACGGCGATCAGCAGCAGGTTGGGCGATCCGAACAGGCCCGCGATGCCGAACAGCACGGCCATGCCCCGCCCGATACGCGCCGCGATGCCGGTGGCGCGCACGTAGCTGGTCTTGAGCGCAAGCAGTGCCCGCAGCACCCGCCCACCGTCAAGCGGAAACGCCGGCAGCAGGTTGAACATGGCCAGGCCCACATTCACCAGGAGAAACCGCGAACCCACCCACGCGGCGTCAGTGCCTGCAAGCACCGGCTGCAGGCCAAGGGCCACGGCGGCGAGCGAGACGTTGACCGCCGGCCCGGCAAGCGCAACCACTATCTCCTGCAGCGGACGGGTCGGCATGCGTTCGAGCCGGGCCACACCGCCGATAGGGTACAGCGTTATGTCGCGGGTGCCGATGCCGAAGTGGCGTGCAGCCAGCGCGTGCCCTGCCTCGTGGAGTATGACAATCCCGAACAGCATCAACACGGTGGCGACCTCAACTGCCGCGCCGGGAACGCCGGCACTCGAAACGCCCGAGAGTGCAATGAACCCGAGCAGGATCAGGAACGTCCAGTGGACGTTCACATCGATGCCTGCAATTGAGCCGATTCTCCACGATCGGAACATCCGCAATCACACTCCTTCCACACGCCGCTTGTTCCCGCCGCATGAAATATCAAGAACCGTGCCGCACTCCTCAGGCCTGCTCACGCTTGCCTGCCCTGCACCAGAGTACGGTTATGCAACGCCGATGATTCACATCGGGACGGGCGCTACGCACCCGTCTTCGTCTTCTCCGGCAGCCCGTCCCAGGAGCGGATCAGCTTCCCGATACGGTTCCACCGTATCTTGAGCGGCAGCAGCAGCCATGGCGTCTCGCTGTCGTGCGAGAAGTACAGAATAAACGCCTTGGCCTTGATATTGTTGCGGCTGAGGTAACCCCAGTAGCGCGAGTCCAGTGAGTTGTCCCTGTTGTCTCCCATCATGAAATAGCAGTCGCGCTTCACCACATACCGGTGGATCCGCTCGCCATCGAGTTCGAGGAAACACCGGATATCCACCGTGTGCTCGGGAAACCGCTCGCGGGTAATCTGCAGGATATCGTCGAACACGATCCAGTTGTCGATACGGTCCCAGTCGATATCGGAGAACTCGATGGTGTTGCGGCTCCCCAGCCAGGGGATGATGCGCTTGTTGGAGTACTCGCCGTCCAGGTACAGCTGCACGATGGTACGGACACGGGCGCCTGGGTTCTCCTGCTGGATCAGGTGGCGCGTGAACACGAACTCGCGGATCGGAAGGCTGTCGGGATGGAGTGTGTCGCCCGGCGAGGGGATACGCAGCGGCGCGAAGTACACGAGCCGCTGGTCGATTACCCGTCCGCCCGCTGTCACCACCCGCCCGTCGCGCATGCACGGCCCGCCCGGAGGACACCGCGCACTGTCGCCGTTGTCGAGGTAGACCATGCTCTCGGCGCTCTCGAACACCGTGTCGAACGCCGCGGTGTCGGTTGGCGCCACGAACATGGTGTCGTCGCCGCGCACGCCCACGGTCCGCCGGACTGCCTCTATCTGGCGGAACTGGTGCGGCAGAAGCCCCCCGCTCTGGTACTGGCCGCGTGGCGGCAGCTGCAGCGTGTCGCCGTCAATCACGAGGTGCATCCGCTGCACGCTGAGGGTCTGTCCGGGCCCGGCCACACAGCGCTTGATATAGTCCTTCTTGTCGAGCCCCGGGTACTTGAATATGATGATATCGCCGGGTTTCGGATCGGTGAGGCCGGGGAGTTTGCGGTGCCAGAAGGGTATGATGGGCGCACCGTACACGAATTTCAGGCCGAGCAGAAAATCGCCTATGAGCAGCGAGTTCTCCATGGATCCGGTGGGAATCTTGAACGCCTGGATGACATACACAATAAAAACGAGGGCCATGGCGAGTGCCCAGCCCATCTCGCGGGAAAAGCGCATCAACCCCTGCGCCTCGGTGCGCCTGCCAGGTGCCGGTGTGTCGGTCTCGTTTGGTTTCGGGAGGGTCTTCTCCGGCATGGCCGTCTGCTCTACTCTCTTCGGTTGGGGGAGCTACTTATTGTGGGTCGTGCCGAAACCACTCGAGCAACTGCTCGTGCAGCACGCCGTTGCTTACCACGAAGGAGCCGTTGTGTACCGATTCGGTTCCGGCAATGTCAGAGTAGCTGCCGCCGGCCTCGGTGACAATGCAGGCCGCGGCGGCGCAGTCCCAGGCCTTGTCGAGAAGGTTCACGCAGGCGTCGAGCTTGCCGCACGCAACTGCGACATAGGTGTAGGCGTCCATGAACCCGTAGGAGTAATCCCAGGTCTTCATGAGCGCGCGCAGTCGTTGCGCCGGCAGGTCTTCCCGCTCAACGAACCCCAGCGCGCTTCCCATGGCTGCGTCGAGTGTCGCAGTGGTGCTGACACGTGCGGGTTCGCCGTTGACCCACGCTCCGCCCCCCCGGGTTGCCCAGCAGCACAACCGCATCGCCGGCAGGTGCATCACACCCACCACCGGCACTCCGCCGTCTTCGAGTGCCAGCAGCACGCTGTAGGTAGGGATGTTGCGCACGTAGGGTCGGGTACCGTCGAGCGGGTCCACAATCCAGCGCCGTCCACTGGTGCCGGGCTCGTCGCCCTGCTCCTCGCCCAGTACCCCGTCCGCAGGGAACGCGGCGCGCAGCCGCTCGCGTATCAGCTTCTCACAGCGCCGGTCGACATCGGTGACCGGGGAGTGGTCTGCCTTACGCGTGACGCCGAACCCGGTCTGCTGGGCCGCCAACTGCACGGCCCCTGCCTCTTCACACACGCGGCGTGCTGTCTCGAGTTCACGTTCGTACGGCATTGGTGCGGCCCTGCTCAGCGGTGTGCGCTGTCCCGGTGCTTCTCGCACCAGGCGTGGATCTCGGCGTACACGCTGTCGGCGAGCCGCGAGACGTTTTCTTCCCCGGGAAACGTGCCGCTGCGTACGTCCCCGGCATAGGCTGCGACGGCACGGCTGAGTTGTGTGCCAAGGTCGGCATACGCCCGCGAGTGGCGGAATACGCGTTCCGACAGACCGGCGATGTCCAGCACCACCTGCACCTGCCCGTCACACAGCCTTCCCGCCCCAATCCCGACGGTGGGAATCGACACGCATGAGGTGATCTCGCCGGCAAGCCGTTCGGGTATCAGTTCGAGCACGAGCAGCGAAGCCCCGGCCCGTTCGAGCCGCTGCGCCACCATCACCAGTTCCATGGCGCGCGCGAGATCCTTGCCCTGTACCTGTGCGCGTCCACCGTCGGTCTGCGGCGTATAGCCGATATGGGCGCACACCGGGATTGCCGCCTGGGCCACGGCCGCGACCTGCTTGAGCGCTTCGCCTTCTCCCTCTATCTTCACTCCGTCCGCCCCTGCTTGCACCAGCCGACGCGCATTGCGCACCGCCAGCGCCTCATCGGCAAACGAACCGTAGGGCATGTCACCCAGCACGAACGCATCGCGCGCGCCGCGGGCAACCGCCGCCACGTGGTGCACCATGTCCTCCATGCGTACCTGCGAGACGTCCCCGTAGCCCAGCACGTTGGTGCCGACGCTGTCGCCTACCAGCAGCACGTCCACCCCGGCGGCACTCTCGGTCTGCGCGGTCGGGTAGTCGTACGCGGTAAGCATCACGATGCGCTCACCGTCACGCTTGCGCTGCTGGAGCTGCTCAACAGTGATCTTCACGGAGAGCCGTCCGGCTTGTGCTGCTCGAACCCATCGAGAGCCTGCTGCAGTTTGTACGCGCTGCTCTTGATTGCCGAGCTGAGTTCCGACCACCTGGTTTCCGCTTCACTGAGCTGCTCCACCAGTTGACCCATGTGGGTCTTGACCGTCCGCTGGAACACCTCCGCGTGCGCGGTGAACCGCTTGTGCTCCTGTTCCACCTGGCGCTGGATATCCTGCTGCACCTTCGTGGTTACTTCCTCGGTAATCCGCTTGCGCATCTCCTCGATGGATTCGATTGACATGATCGGCGAATCGGCTACCACGGTCTTGGCATCCGACTCCGGTGCGTGCTGCGGGCGCTGCCGGGGCACGGGGCCCTCGGGTGGTGGCTCCACCACCGGCGACTTCATCTCTTCGGTAGGCTTGGACGCGCGGCTGACCGCCTTCTGGTACACACGGGTAGGCGGTCGCATACCCGACACCGGCATCGGGGCGGTTGGGCGGCGAAGGGGTACGGGCGGCGCGAAGTCCTCAAAGTCGTGCACGAGCGCTTCGCGGTGCTTGCGGCGGTTGTGCAGGATGACACTGATCAGCAGGACAAGCAGAATGAGCGCGCCCACGGCAAGGGCTCCTATCGCGACACGCAGCGAGTGCTGCACCTTCGGGTCCTCGGGCAGCGACACCAGTCTCTGCACCGTCGAGGGTTGCTGCACTGCCGCTGTCTCCGGCGCGGCAGCCGGAGGCGGCTCGGCCACCACCTTCGCCATTCTCAGCGACACCCCTTCGAGACCGGGGATGTTCGCCGGGAGGGTCTGCGCAGCGGAGTCCTGCAGTTTCTCATGCTCGAACAGGGTGGCACCATTCTGCAGCAGCGCGAATGCGGCGGACGCATTTGCGGCAACCGCCCGCAGGAGCCCCTGCAGGTCGATCTTGGCGGCGACAACTGCGTTGCCGCGTGTGGGGTAGGCCCAGAACAGCTCCATCGTGCCGTCACGCGACTGCAGGAACCCCCGGTACGGCGTGCCCCCGGAGTGCGTCTCGGAGAACCATCCCTGCGAAGCTACGCTCCGCCCCTTCCTGCCGGGCTTCCCCGCGCGGTCCACCTCGACAAGGACTTTGCCCTTGCTGCTTATGAGCAGCAGCGTGTTGAGCGACGGCCGCGTCTTGAGCAACTCGGCGAACTGCGACTGCGCACCGGTGCTCGTGAGTTTCTCGGCGGAGGCCAGCCCCTTGAGCGTCGAGTCATAGCGTGCGATTGCCGTCTGCAGCGCCGCCTGTGGGTTGACTGTGCCGGAGGATGCAGCGACTGCCCCGCATGCGAGCACGCCGGCCACACACCGCCGGAACCGCGTTGAGAGCATCTGAGGTACCACCCTGTCCTCCCTGTCAAAAGTCCACGCAGCCATGCTGTCAGCATGGAAAATGGGTCATGCGCGTACCCGGGACAAGGATTCATCCGCGGCGATGCCATATCCGCAGGAGCCCGCGCGTAGTAGGGTTGAGGGGGACCGTCGATGGACACGAGGAGCGTGATGGTACTGCTGAACGTCGCATGGGTGGCTGCCGGATGGGCGCAGGACTACGACCCGTTTGCGCACTACGACAAGACCCGCTGCATCAACGCAGGTGTCGGCTTGTCGGCTGCTGCCGTGGGTGGTGTGCTGCTCACCCGCGAGAGTGACAACCTGCGCAGCGTGGGCCGGCAGATGGCGCTTGTGGGTCTGGCGGAAGCCGCAGCGGCGGGCGCCGGGCTCTGGACCAGCACCCAGGAGCGCTCGGAAGGCGTACCGCCGGAGCGGAAGGCCGAGGAGTTTCGGCAGGAGCTGCTGATCGGCATGCTGTTCGATTTCGTGTACCTCGCCGCCGGCGTACTCATGGTGCAACATGGGAGACGGAAAGGGAGTGCCGCTCGCGGCGTGCGCTACATCACGCGCGGAGCGTTCCAGTTGGGATTCGGCGCGGCGAACTACGGCCTCAGCCTTCGCTGATCACACTACTTCGCGGCAAGCATCGGTCCCATCTCGATATCGCCCCAGCCCATCGGCGCCTTGCCGTCCTGTGCAGCGAAGCCCCAGGGCGACGTGCCTCTGAGCCATCGCAGGCCCCCCGAGGCCCCGGGAAGGTATTCGCCGGGGTCGACGTCGTTGTAGCCCGGGGCAAACCCGACCCGTGCTCCTGCGGCAGGCTCACCTTCCAGCCCCCTTCCGACCTCGCTCCACGGGAGGAACCACTCCTGGGCGCGGCGAAACTTGTTGAGGACCACGAAGTCGACCTGCGTACCGTACCGCTTCGCCCCGTCCACCAGCGCCAGCAGTTCGTACTTCATGTCCCAGGGGTCGGGGAGGTTGCGCTTGTAGTTGAGCGGGGGAGCAGAGTCACCGAACGCAACCTGGTACTGCATGGTGGTCAGGCTCAGACCCCAGAACCGGTTCACGAACGTCGTGTTGATATCCCCGCTGCAGATCGCCTCCGAAGAGCGGCTGTCGATGAGCACGTCGAGCGCGTCATACGTGTAGTACTTGTTCTCGTCCTCGACATCGACGAACCTGTTGTCGGTGACCTCGAACAGCAGGTAGAGTCCTGCGGCACTGCGTGCCGCCTTCACGCAGAGCTGCGCGTCGTGGTTGATGACTACGGCGAACCCGGCCCCGTCAGTGCCGTTGCGCCGTTGGGTCATGCGGATGCAGTCATGGGTGCTGTCGAACTGGTTCCAGAACGGCGAGAGCGCATGGTCGGACGGGCGGAACTGCTTCTCCTGTTCGGCCGTGAGCGCGTAGGCCACGAGCACGGCGTCGGTGTCGTCGGGCGTCGGACGCGGACCCGGGGCAGCCGTCGCGGAGCCGGTGAACGTGCGGGCGCTGCTGTCGAACACGGGCGGCGACAGCTCGTCATCGCTG
>CAZJJT010000205.1:0-7749 GCA_964546395.1 uncultured Fibrobacterota bacterium | reverse complement strand
TTCGACAAAGGCGCGCTGCACCGGGCCGAGCGCGCCACCGGGCCCGACGAGCCCAGACCATGGAACTGCACGCCAGCGGATTGTCTGGCCTTGTCAAAGGTGCCCTTCATCCGCGATACCTCGCGAGGACGATGCCAGCGAAAACCAGATGCATGCCGCCGAACCCGATACCGTACCCCGCTGGCACAGGGATACCCGCAAACACCTTTTTCAACTCCGCCACCTTCTGGCCCGAACTCCCCTCCGCCACGTTGGCGTACACCGAGACCATCCGCTGGCGGTTCTTGCGGGTCACCGAAGACTCGCCGCCGGCCAGTTCGATCTGCGCGAGGGCCTTCACCGGGACATAACCGCTCGGGGTCGGCACCGCCATGTTCACCACGTCGTCAATCGAGCGGCGATCCTCGGGGGCAATCTGCACGCGGATCGGGTACTCCTCGCTGCCTTCACGAAGCACCGCCTGGTCGTTGCCGGTCATGCTGAACCGCATGATCCCGCCCAGGCTCTGGACCGTGGTGGCCGCACCGATATTCAGGTTGAGCCCGTAGTGCTCCAGCCGGTCGCGGTCGGGAATGATCTGTATCTCGGGCCTGACACCCTTGTACGACTTGCTGATGTCCACCAGGCCTGCCACCACGCGCATCCGCGCTTCCACCGAGTCGGCCAGTGCCAGGATCCCGTCCAGGTCGCTCCCGGTCACCTCCACCTCGATATCGCCCTCCGCTCTTCCCCCCCCCATCATCTTCTGCTGCGACACCACCACGGTGGCGTCCGGAAGATCCGCAAGCAGCGGGCGGATCGCCCGCGCCATGTCCTCGGAGCTGCGCGTGCGCTCAGCCGCCGGCTTCAGTTTGACAATCACCGTACCGGTGTTGACACTCTTGCCGAAGCCCTCGCCGCCCACGTTCGACGCCACACTGACCACTTCGCCAAATTCGCCCACCGCGCGCTCCACGCGCTTGAGCGTCTCGTCGGTACGGCTGAACGAGGTCCCCGGGGGAAGCTCCACCGCCACCTGCACGTAGCCCTGGTCGCTCTCCGGGAAGAACTCCATGCCCAGCCGCGGCATCACCATACTCGTCGTCAGCACCAGCAGTGCCAGGGTAGCCGCCACGATACCAGCCATGCGATACCCGCTGGCAAGGATCCGTTCGAGCACCCCGTGGTACCACCGCTCCAGCCCGCCCATCAGGCGGTCAATCACGTTCCCGCGACCGTTTTCGCCGGAAGCCCTGCTGCGCAGCATGTGCGCGCTCATCAGGGGGGTCAGCGTGAACGACAGGAACAGCGAAGCGATTGTAGCGAACACGATGGTCAGGCCGAGGGCCCTGAACACGTTGCCCGTGATACCACCAGTGGTGGCAACGGGGACAAACACCGCGAGGTTGGTCAGCGCCGACGCCATCACCGCCACCGCTATCTGGCTGGTGCCCTTGTCGGCCGCTTCCCGTATCGGCATCCCTCCGTTGCGGTACCGCACGATATTTTCGAGCACCACGATGGAATTGGCGACCAGGATTCCCACCGAGATACTCAACGCCATGAGTGTAACGATGTTCAGGGTGAATCCGAGCAGTTCCATGCCGACAAACGCCATGATCACCGAGGCCGGCATGGTGATCGCGGCAATGAGGGCCAGTTTCCAGTCGAACAGGAATACCAGCAGAATCAGCGCGGTAAGCAGAATGCCCACAATCATGCTCGAGATCGAGTCGCCGTAGGCGTCCTTGACAAACTGCGAACGGTCCTTCGCCACGGCAATCTCGAATCCTGGCGGGAGCGTGCGGTTGGTCTCCGCCAGGGCTTCCTTGATCTCCTTCGACACTTCCACCGTGTTGGCATCCGGCCGCTTCAGGATACCGATTCCGACAGCGTCACGGCCGCTGAGCCGTGCCGCCTCGCGCACTTCCTTGTACGTGTCGCGCACATCCGCGATATCCGACAGCCTCACGTTGTAGAACACCGGGTCGCGGCCGCCGGCCATGGCGGGGATCTGCAGCGTGGCGATATCGTCGACACTCTCGAACTCGCCCTGCACGCGCACGGTCTGTTCCTTGTACATGCCGGTGACATAGCCAGCCGGGAAACTGGCGCTCTGGGCGGCGATAACCGGGAACACGTTGAACACCGACAGGCCGTGGGCTTCCATCTTCTCACGCCGCAGGTCGACATGGATCTCGCGCTCACGGCCGCCCACCACGTTGACGGTCCCCACGCCGTTTATCTTCACCAGGCGGTCCTTGATCCGCCGCTCCGCCATCTGGCGGAGCTTCTCCGGCGAGGCAGGGCCGTAGAGGGCGAGTTCCATAATCGGCTCGGAAGCCGGGTCGAACTTGCCGATCACCGGCTTCTGCAGGTCGGACGGAAGGTTGTAGAGGATCGCATCAATCTTGTCCTTGACATCTATGGCCGCGATGTCCGCGTCAACGTCGAGGTCGAACTCGAGCAAGATGAACGCGACGCTCTCGAGGCAGTACGACGTCATGTTCTTGAGACCCGCGATAGTGGTCATCTGCTCTTCAATTGGCTCCACCACCGCGGTCTCTATCTGCTCGGGACCCGCACCCGCGTACACCGCCTGGACCGTCACGAACGGAAGGTCCATTTCGGGCATAAGATCGATTGGGAGGCGGGTGAAACTGACAACGCCGAACAGCACGACCGCCAGGATCACCATCACCATCATCAACGGCTTGCGGATACTCACACTGGTAAGGGTCATGACTGCTCCACCACCTTCACCTTCACCCCGTCCGACAACAGGCTCGCGCCCGTCGCCACCACCAGCTCCCCCTCGGCCAGACCCGCGTTGACACTCAGCCGGTCCTCGCCGCGGATCCCGACCTCCAAGCGCGCCTTGCGCGCCACGCCGCCGTCCACCACGTACACGTACGCACCCTCGTCGTCGTAGAGCACGACCTCGGCCGGGACACTCAGCGCCTGCGGCATTTCGACAGTCACCACGTGGACAGTCACGAACATACCCGTCCTGAACCGCCCGGCCGGGTTTCTGAACACCACGTCCACCGGGAACATGTGACCCTTCTCCGTGGCCCCGAGCGCCACCTTCTCCACCGTCCCATACGCCGTGTCGCCTTCCAGCACCACGAACGCTTTCTGGCCCCTGGCGAACTGCCCGATCAGCGACTCGTTGACACTGACCGGGATACGCACCCGGTCAAGTGCCGCCAACTTCACCAGCGACTGGCCCGGACCCACCTTGCTGTTGATCGGCACCATGGTCTCCACCACGGTCCCGGCAAACGGCGCGTAGATATGCTCGCTGTTACGGGCGGCCTCGAACCCGACCTTCGCCCCTTTCACCGCCACCGCCAGCTCCTCAACCTGCTGCTGCGACACCCCGCCCTGCTCCGCCAGTGCGTCCACACGCTCCTTGGATTTCACCACGGTCTCGTACTGCGCCTTCGCAGCCTCGTAGCTCGAGCCGTAGTCGGGGTCGACCACCGCGAGAAGCGCCCCCTTCTTCACCCGCGCCCCCACCCGTGCGCTCAGCTTCGTGAGCGTGCCGGGAACACCGGCACTCAATTCCGCCTGCGCATACCCCTCAACCGTGCCGCCGGCCCGCTCGAGGCTCCGCAAGGGCCCCGCGGCGGCGCTCACCACGCTCACCGGGACTCCCTCGCGCGCCTGGATCTCCGCCACGCTCTCGCCCCGCTCAGAGCGCTTGCCGCACCCTGCCAGCGCAATGAGCGCCACCACCGCCCCCGCTGTCATCCACCCACACCTGCTGCCGTTGCTCTGCATGCTGTTCTCCGTTGCCTGTATGCTCATTGCAGACGAGCGCTGTTGTCCATGGTGATATCACCCATCAGGAATTTCAGGTCCAGCATGGCGCTGTGGAACGAGAACCGCGCCGCGTTCAGCGCCATCTGCGCGCCATTCAGATTGTTCTCGGCCTTCTGGAGTTCCAGGAGAGTCGAAAGCCCCACTTCGTAAGCCCGCTGTGCCAGCGAGTGCCCCTTGCGGGCCAGCTCCACCAGCGACTGCGCGCTCGCCAACTGCTTGCGGTTGGTCTCCATCGTCTCCCACGTACTGCGCACCGCAATCTCGAGCCCGTCCAGCGCCTGCTCCTTCGTGAGCTGGAACTGGCGGAGGTCCTCGTTGGCCTGCTTCACCTTCTGACGCCGCTGAAACCCGTTGAACAGGGTGTAGCTCGCCCCGATAAACACCGACTTGTCGGCGCTCTGCTCGGCCCCCCAGTCAATATCCCCGAACTCATCGAACATGAGGTACTTGTTCAGTGAAGCGCCGCAGTACACCAGCGGACGGTAGTCGGTCTTCTGGAACTTCACCAACTGCTCCTGGATCGCTTCGCCGCTCTGGAGCTGGCCGATTGTCTTGTTGCCGGCACGCATCCGCCGCACGGCCTCCTCCAGCGTGATCTCGAACGGCTCAGTCGGGAACTCGCCGCGGACACTGAACTCCTCGACCGACTCGGTGATCCCAGTCGTCTTGATAAGCGCTTCGCACGTAACACGGTACTTTGACTCCGCGTCCCTCATCTCCATCGTGGCCTGCTCCACTGCCAGCCGCGTGGCAAACGTGTCAACCTCACCGGTCTTGCCCACCGTGAACCGGGCAACGGTCAGACGGTGCGATTCCTGCGCGAGGGTGTGTGCTTCGCGGCGAATCCGTATCGCTTCCTGCGCCAGCAGCGCCGCATAGAACAGCTTCGTGGCCTCCGTCTTCGCCTTCTGCCGCGCCGCTTCGTACTTGCACAGAAGGCCGTCCTTGAACTGCTTGGCCACTTTCAGGCCGATAGTGACTTTGCCCTGCGCGTAGATCGGCTGCTGCAGCGAGAGTCCGAGCATGATCGTGTTGGACGGTGCGGTAAGCTCGAGACCCGCCAGCGCGCCCATCCCCATGTACAGCCCGTAGATACTCGCCGCGAGTGTGCTGTCCTCGTCCGTCGAAGCCGGGTTCATCATGATGTTGAACAGTGGGGCCAGGGCCGCCGAGTCGGTCACCGCACCCATGCCCGAGAAATCCATCATGCCCGCCATCGGGTTGAACGATTCCCAGGAGTACTGGTAGTTCGCCGTCGCCGATATCACCGGGAGCGCACTCCCGTAGGCCTCACGAATCTGCGCGTCCACCTTGTCCATCTCCGAGCGGACGGTCTCCACCTCGCGCGAGGTCCGGAGCGCTTCACCCACCAGCTCATCCAGCGTCCACTCCCGCCCCACAGCCACCGACACCAGACCCAGTACCATACACGCCAGGGCACGCCCCAACCCCTCTCGCCTGTTCACCATGTTGTCCGCTCTCTTGTGCATGCCTCTCAGCCGTTTCATGCCTGTGCGCATGCCCGAAGGCCGCAGAGGACAAACTCAGTCACGTTCGCCACGTCCGTACCGATAGCTCCCTTGCTTCCCGCCAGCTTCCACTCGAACAGCACACCGCGTATCTGCGCACCTATCATCGACGACAGCTGCGTGTCACTCAAGGCTGACTGAAGCTCGCCACGCTCGCGCGACACCGCCAGGAACGACTCCAGCACCGCCGACATCGCCGCGAGCCGCGCCCGCAGCTCATCAAACAGCTCCGCGTGCTGTCGAGCCAGCGACTCCACCTCCCCGGCATTCATGCACCGAAGGTCCGAGATCTCGAGCAGCAGAGAGAAATGCTCGCCGCACAGCTCCAGGATTGTCCGCACCACACACTCGACATTACGCCTGAGCGGTGCCGAAAGGTCAATGCGGGCCGCAACGGTCTCGTACAGACGGTCGTATTCGCGGATGGCCAGGTGGAGGAATATCGCTTCCTTATTCGGGTAGTAGTTGTACAACGCCGCCTTCGAGAACCCGGCCTCGGCCGCGATATCCTCCAGCCTCGTGTTGTAGTACCCGCTGCGCGCGAACACCCCCATGGCCGCATCGAGTATCAGCCCGGCCTTGGCGTCCCGCACCGTTCTCTCGCGAACTTCCTTTGCGTCCAAATTACTGACTCCCGCGTCAGTTTGGTAGAAGCAGTGTCAACTATACAACCATTCTGGCGGAATTTCAAGGGGTCCGGCAATGTTCTTACACAGGGCGGCGTAGTGCGGAAGGCGGCGCAACGGGCCTGGGAGGTGCTATTTTCCGGCGATATGCTCTACAACGACCCGCATGTAAACGAGATAATCCGGGAAGTCTACAGCCGGACCGATGTGGTCCGGAAGCCAATCAGCGGTATCGTGTCTGGCTACCATGTGCTGCCCTACCTGCTGGTCTCGCCGGACACCGAGGATGAGTCGCATACGGTACAGGTGAGCGGCCGGATCAACGTGTCCCCTCGCATCGTGGTCAGCCCCACCCAGCTCGGTGAAGCGTTCGGGGAGGTGTTCGACCCGTCCACGTTCGACGGTGAGCTGCATGCGCGCCTGTTCTCGTTTGCGGTCAGCCGCAAGCGCAACCTCCGGCTCGAGAGCGAGCAGTTCGAGGTATGCAGCTACGAAGAAGGTTCGCAGGAGCGGCTGCGCACACTCGAGGACTCGCTGGCACGGGAAGAAAACACGCGAACGGCCCTGATATTCGGGCCGCGGTTCGACTACTACCCGGTGTCGATTGACCGCTTCGTCAACGAGGTCCTTGAGCGGGAGTTCCGGGTCTGATCCACTGCCGTCTCGTCATCGGCGCAGGTTTCTGAACTCGGGCCGCTCTGCCCGGGTGTCGTTGGGGCCTGGCAGCCGACACGTAGAGCACTCGTTGCTGCGTTCGTTGGAGGCCTGGCGGCCGACACGCAGAGCACTCGTTGCTGCGTTCGTTGGGGGCCTGGCGGCCGCCCCGCGGGCAGCCGCCACCGCGCTATTCGCTGCGATCCCGGCACACCCCGCCGGGATCTTCGCTGCTATCGCTGGCCCAACTGCATCGTTTCATTTCTTACCCAGCACACCCACGTAGACTGTCCCCTGTTCGGGGATAGACCGTTCCACTTGCCACCCCGTGCCCGCCACAACCTGTCTCATCTCGGCGCGGGACACTTTGAGGTAGTCAAACCATGCGCCTATGTACGTCTGGTAGCGAACACGCAACCTGAGCTGACCAGGCATCCTGCCTCGTCTCCGATTCGCACGGTGGTAGGCCAGGTGGTGTGGTCTGTCGGTGGCGTGGACATCGGCTGACTCCGCGACTACCAGTGCGTTGTCCGATGTGATCGACCGGAAACGCCGGAGAAGCCATCTGGCCCGTTTCATGCTGCCGAACAAGCCGAAGTTGCTGCCCATCATGAGGATAGTGTCGAACGAACCCAGGCGCGAGTCGACCTGGGTGATACTGAGCACGCGCGCATCCCGTAGCCCACGCTCCCGACAGGTCCTGATTGCCAGCGGCGACAGGTCGATACCCACCACCTCCAGGCCTTTCTTCTGCAGGTACAGTGCATGCCGGCCGGCACCACACCCGATATCAAGCACTCTTCCCCGGGCCAGGTCGACGGCGTCCTGTTGGTGTTTCGGCCAGTCACGGTACTCGGCGAAGTACGCTGCCGGTCCCGACGATGCGTTGATCAGCCCGTCCTCGCGCTCGACGATCTCCTGCGCTTCCGTGCCGCGGTGGTAGTCGTGGATCAGGTGGCCGTATGCGTCATCGCGTCGGCTCATGCGTTGGTCCTCCGTGTGCACCGTGCGGAGAAATGGATGTCGCGGCTCGAGTCCGCGGAGGCACATGTGGTCAACATGGCGCCCGACTGGCCCCGGCCAGTACCCCTCTACACCCCATCCCCCACGGGCGTGGCTGCGGCGGCCGAGGC
>CAZJJT010000204.1:0-7767 GCA_964546395.1 uncultured Fibrobacterota bacterium | reverse complement strand
CAGTTCTCAACCAGCCAGTAGTCCTGCCACAGGGTGTCATCCTCGGCAGCGTACGACAGGCCCGAGTTCTTGACTGCCTTGTCGATTGTGCCGTACATCACGCAGTTGCGGAATACCAGGTGACCACTGCCCGACTGCGAATGGATGATGTGCGAACTGCTGCCGCCGTCGAACGAGAGATTCTCGAATTGCAGCCAGCGTGTGGTGAGCAGGAACACCTGGTCGCCGCCGGATCCGCTGAGCGTGACCGTCCCCTTCTGCACGGCGCGAAATGTGACAGGGGCCCCCTCGTGTCCGCTGTGGGCCACCCCGACGCTGCTGCCGACGTTGTAGCTGCCCGGCGCAATGGTGACCGTATCACCGCCCACGGCAGTGGCGAACGCGTTCTGCAGGTCGCCAACCGTGGAGACAGTGCGGTTCGCGGCGGTGCTGACAACCGCAACCGCGAGAACTGCAAGGACTGTGCGTTCCATGGCACCTCCCTTCGGGAACTAATCTATATCGCAGACCGGCAACAGGCCCATGCGGCTGCAGGAGTGGGAAAGGGGGTGGTTTCTCCGCTATTTAGTGATATTACTGGGAATAGTGCCAGATGGATCTCGCGTTCGGGTGTTGGCTGCTCCTCTGCTGTATCAATACAGTGGAGCGAGAGGGGACTACCTCATATCATGGAGGCACCATGTCGGCTGGACGTTGCACACCGGTTCTCTGCGTTCTGTGCACTGCTGTTGCGGTGCATGCCATGACCTATGTCGACATCCTGCGCCAGATGCGGGACCTGGAACACCTCGCAGCATTGCCCGCGCCCGGGGTGAAGACGGCGCAGAATTCGAGCTACGACCGCGCGAGTCGCTACGACGCCGGCAGCGATACCTATGTCAACTGGGGCGCCAACGGTGATGCCGACGGGATGGTGAGCGGGAACGTGATGGCGGATATCCAGGGGCCGGGGATCATCTGGCGGTGGTGGAACGCCGAGGCGCTGAGCGGGCCGGTGTCGATCTACCTCGACGGTTCGACATCCCCAACGGTGAGCCTTCCGTTCCAGAACTTCTTCGACCGCCAGACAGCACCGTTCAATGTCCCGTGGGCGGTGTGGGAAGCGGCCACGGGGCACGACAACTACCTTCCCATTCCGTTCGCGCAATCGTGTCGCGTGGTTGCGGGAAGCAACTGGGGGCGCTACTACCACATCACGTATACCACCTACCCCCAGGGTACCGATATTCCGACGTTTACAGCCACGCGCACCACCGAGGAACTGGCCGTGATGAACCAGATAGGTCAGGCTTCAACGCAGCCGAAGCAGGGCGCGTATCCGTATGACTCGGTGCCAGGCCAGCAGACGTTCGTGCGCACGGTGAGCGTAGGCGGCGGGGTGGGCGCGAAGACGACCGTGATTCGCTTCGGCGGTTCGGGCGCGCTCACGATGATCCGCGCACAGCCGTCACTCGCGGGGACCACGGACGAGGTCCGCGTGCGGTTCCGCGAACTGGGCATCCGCATCTACTGGGACGACGATACGGCCCCGAGCGTATGGTCGCCGCTCGGCGACTTCTTCGGCACCGCCCCGGGCTACAACCACTGCCGCACGATCCCTGTCAGCATGCGCGACAACCAGCTCAACGCGTACTGGTACATGCCGTTTTCCAGCGGCGCGCGCGTGGAACTGCTCAACGACGGGCCGTCGGAGCAGACCGTGACGTTCACGTTTACGGTCGTGCCGCCCGCCAGGCCGATTGCCGAGTATGGACGGTTCCATGCGAAGTGGCACCGTGACGCGTTCCTGCCCACCCGTGCCGACCGCGAGTGTGACTGGACGCTGCTCAAGGTAACCGGCCGCGGACGCTATGTCGGCGTGCACCTGCACGTGTGGAACCCCAACGGTGACGGGTACTACAACGCGAAGTACCCGGGAAGCACCTACTGGTGGGGTGAGGGTGACGAGAAGTTCTTCATTGACGGTGAGAAGTTCCCTTCCACCTATGGCACGGGCACCGAGGACTACTTCGGGTATGCGTGGGCCCTGCCCTGGATATTCTACCGCCCCTACCACTCGCAGCCGCTGAACGAGGACAACCGCGGGCACATCTCCAATGCCCGGTGGCACGTGACCGACAACTACCCGTTCCAGACCTCGTTTGAGGGTGCAATCGAGAAGTTCTACGGCAACGACTTCCCCACGATCTACGCCGCACTTCCGTGCTGGTACCAGCAGGCAGGCGAGCTCGACAGCTATGCCGCCGAGAGCGTTGAGCGACGCATCAGCTACTGGCGCTCTTCCTACCAGGTCGCATCGGCCACCTCGTGGACTGACCCCGGTGCCGGCGACGTGGTCGCACTGGACTGGACCAGCACCGGCGCGGCACGGTACAGCCGCAGACCGGCAGCCATGGCCACAGACCTGCGCTCAGCGCGCAGTGCCGGCGCCCGCGTCTTCCTGCTGAACGGCGCGTATGCGGATGCAGCGCGGAGCTCTCACGGCCCGGATGCCCTGCACAGCTGCGTGGTGCGGATGCCCGACGGGACGGTGAGGAGGGTTGTCTCGGGCAGGGCGCGAAGCGACTGACCACACCCTCTGCCCCCGTGTGGACACAGTCGCCCACGCTGCGGTGGAGGCAGTTGTATCTTGCCCTCCATCGGCCCGAACACCCGATCTCGGACGCAGCTACCGTATGAGCCACTTCTTCGCCTACCTCGCCCGTATGCGCTATATCCAGCGCTGGAACCTGATGCGTAACACGCAGCAGGAGAACATCCAGGAACACAGCCTGCAGGTTGCCATGGTTGCCCATGGCCTGGCGCTGATCCGCAACCGCATGTTTGACGGCGAGGTGGACGCCGCCCGCGTGGCCGCCATCGCCATGTACCACGATGTGGGCGAGGTGATCACCGGCGACCTCGCCACGCCCATCAAGTACTTCAACCCCTCGATCAAGTCCGCCTACGGCGAGATTGATGTCATCGCGCGCAACAAGCTCCTGGACATGGTGCCCGAGGAGCTCCGCGCAGACTACGAAAAACTGCTGTTCGTGGACGAGACCACGGTGGAGTGGAAGCTGGTGAAAGCGGCCGACCGCATCTGCGCCTATGTCAAGTGCCTCGAGGAGCTGAAGGCGGGCAACCGCGAGTTTTCCAAGGCCGAGAAGACGATCAAGAAGGCGATTGACAAGATAGACCTTCCCGAGGTCGAGTTCTTCATGAAACGCTTCGTCCCGAGCTACGTGCTCACCCTCGATGAGCTGAACTGAGCGGGGCTTCTGGCCATGGCGAGGGACCGGATCAGGCCGAAAGCAACCAGCAGCGACTCGCGGGGCGTGGCCCGCGTGGTCGGCGGGCTGTTCGTGGCGCTCGGTGCTGTGCTCACATACGTGATCCTCGTGCGGCCGGTGGCCCTGGTCGTGGCGGCGCGGGGCTGGGAGGAGCGGTCCTGCACAATCCTCAGCAGCGAGGTGGCCGAATCGACCGACTCGGACGGTGATGCCACGTACCGGGTCGCACTGAGCTACGAGTACGAGTGGCGCAACCAGACCTACCGTGGTGACCGCTACAACTTCAGTACCGGATCGAGCAGCGGCTACGACGGCAAGAAGCGTGTCGTGGACCGCTACCCCGCGGGCACCCGCGCGACGTGCTACGTCAACCCCCGCGACCCCTCGAAATCCGTGATTAACCGCGAGCCGGGTCCGTACCTGCTGGTCGGGCTGTTTCCGCTGCTGTTTGTGGGTGCCGGTGGGGCTGTTCTGGTGTACTCGTTCAGGGCCCGTTCGCCCGCTCGCGCGCCGTTGCCGGTGCCCAGCGCCCCGGCAGCGTCAGCCGGGGGCGAGCTGGTGCTCAAGCCGAGCGTATCGAATCACATGGCCCTGGTGGGCTCACTGGTGTTTGCGGCAGTGTGGAACGGTATCGTGTCGGTGTTCGTGTTCGCGCAGTTGCTCCCGAGTTTCGCGCGGGGCAGCCCTGACTGGTTCCTGCTGTTCTTTCTTGTCCCGTTTGTCGCGGTCGGGCTTGGCGTGGTCGGGTTCGTGGTGTACCGGGTGCTGTGTCTCTGGAACCCGCTGCCCGAGTTGCGCCTGAGGCCCGCGTCGCTCTACCCGGGCGGGCCGGGGGAGCTGTCGTGGAGCCTGAGCGGGGATGTCCACCGGGTGAAATCGCTCAACGTGTCCCTCAAAGCGCGCGAGGCCGTCACGTACCGTCAGGGGACCGACACGCGCACCGAACACCACGAGATCTACGCGCACACGGTCTATGAGTCGCGGAGGGCCGATGATTTCCGGCGCTCGTCAGCGGACATCGCGGTGCCCGCGGACGCCATGCCGAGTTTCAATGCGTCCAACAACAAGATCGAGTGGTTCATCGAGGTGAGGGGGGAAATCCCGAAGTGGCCGGATATCGGCAGCACATTCCCCATCACCGTCCTTCCGTACGCGGACACGGGGCAGTCATGATCGGGCTTGCGCTGGGGCACAAGGTCCTCGAGCCGGGCACAACGCTCAGCGGCACCGTGCGCTGGGAACGGGAGTGGAGCGGGCACGATGGCGCCGTGGTCGTACGGCTGCTGTGGTACACCGAAGGCAAGGGTACCGAGGACTGCGGGGTGGTGCGGGAAGTGAGATTCGACTCGGTGCCGGTGAGCGGCGAGGAGCGGTTCTCGCTCGAGACACCTGTGTTTCCGTGGTCGTATGCGGGAAGGCTGCTGTCGGTCGTGTGGGCGGTGGAAGCCGAACTGAAGCCAGGCACGGAGGTGTGCCGGGAGACAGTCGTGTGCGCGCCCGGCGGCCGAGAGGTCCGGCCGTGATGTCGCCGGCGGCAGACGCGTGCCCGGCGCATGCCAACCCCTTCCGGGTGTCGGCGATCCACTCGCTGCGGTTCAGGGTATCCCGCGGAGAGGTGGCGCACATGGTGGCGGTGTTCGAGCACCATGGTTTGCGCGGTTCGCTTGTCGGGCCGAAGGGGAGCGGCAAGAGCACTCTGCTGGCGGAGCTGGCGGCGCGATATGAGAGACACGGGTGGGCTGTCAGACGCATCGGATTGCGGTGCGGAACCGGTGCCGCACCCCTGCGCCATGCCGAGGCGCTGTCGGGCGCTGCCGGGGGAGCACTGGTGACGGTCGACGGGTACGAGCAGGCGGACTGGCTGAGCCGCAGGGCGTTCGAGCGGCGGCTGCCGCGCGGGTGCGGTCTGCTGGTTGCCGCACACCACCCGGTGGGTCTTCCTGTATTGCACCGGCATACCACCAGCGTGACACTGCTCGAAAGCCTGGTGGATGAGCTTGCGGGCGAGAGTGAAGTGTACCGGTTGAACGGAATGCTGCGGGAGGTCTTCTCCCGCCACGACGGCAATATCCGGGAGTGCTTCTTCGAGTTGTATGACCGCTGGTCGTCTAGAACAGCCCCGTGATCTCGCCCCGTCCATCGACACCGATTGCCATGGCCGCCGGCTCCTTCGGTAGTCCCGGCATGGTCATCACGTCGCCGCAGTACACCACCACGAACCCTGCTCCCGCCGACACCTTCGCGTTGGTGATCGTGACCGTGAACCCGCGGGGACGGCCCGGTACCTTCGGGTCGTCCGAAAGCGACATCGGGGTCTTTGCCATACAGACGGGGAGCCCGCCGTAGCCGAGGGTTTCGATCTGCGCCAGCGCCTTGCGCGCTTCGCTGGTGACCTCGAGCCCGTCCGCGCCGTAGATCCGCGTGGCAATCGTGCGCACCTTCTCGAGAATCGGCTGGTCGAGTTCGTAGAGTGGCACGAACGACGAAGGCTTCTCGGCCAGTGCGCGGACCCGTTCGGCCAGTTCGACTCCCCCGGCCCCGCCGCTCTCACGGTAGTCGGTCACGAACGCTTCGATACCGCGCGTGGCCAGCTCGCTATGGATACGCCGCAGCTCTTCGGGGTCGTCGTCGAGGAACCGGTTGATCGACACCACGACCGGCACACCGAACGTAGCGATGTTCTCGGCGTGCTTGAGCACGTTGTCGAGGCCGTGCAGCGCGTACGCGCGGCGTGTCACCACGAGCACCGCTGCCGCGGGCGTAAGACCGCCGGTACGGCACTTGATATCGAAGAACTTCTCGGCGCCGAGGTCGGCCCCGAACCCTGCTTCGGTAACCACATAGTCGGCCAGGCGCAGGGCCGCGCGCGTGGCGACCAGCGTGTTGCACCCGTGAGCGATATTGGCGAAGGGGCCGCCGTGGACGAACACGGGCGTCCCCTCGATGGACTGCACGAGGTTCGGCTGCATGGCGTGAGTGAGCAGCGCGACCATCGCGCCGGGCGCGCCGATATCGGCCGCCGTGACCGGCCGGCGCAGATCGTCGTAGCCCACCACTATCCGTCCGAAACGCTGTTCGAGGTCGACCATGTCGGCTGCCAGGCACAGGATCGCCATCACCTCGGAAGCCGCGGTGATCTCGAACCCATCCTCGCGCATCACCCCGTTGATCCCGCCGCCCTGCAGGCCCACCACGATGCTGCGCAGCGAGCGGTCGTTCATGTCGATAGCACGCTTCCAGCTCACTCGACGCGCGTTGATCGGCGGGGCGAGACGCTGGTGAAGGTGGTTGTCGACCAGGGCGGAGAGCAGGTTGTGTGCCGTGGTCACCGCATGCAGATCGCCGGTGAAATGGAGGTTGATGTCCTCCATGGGGAGCACCTGTGAGTAACCGCCGCCCGCGGCTCCGCCCTTGACTCCGAAGCAGGGGCCGAGGGAGGGCTCGCGGACCGCAACCATCGCGTTGGCGCCGACATGGCGCAGGGCCTGGCCGAGGCCTATCGTGGTGGTGGTCTTGCCCTCGCCCTTCGACGTGGGCGTCATGGCGGTCACGAGGATAAGCTTCCCGCGGTGGTCTTCCACGGTGTCAAGCGCTGCGGCCGGCACCTTCGCGATGTAGTGCCCGAAGGGCACGATAGCATCAGCGCCGAGACCGAGCAACCCGGCTATCTCGGCAATCGGCCGCTTCTGCGCTTCCTGCGCGATGTCGATATCTGGTTTCACGCGTAGGGCCCTGTTCAGACTCGTGGTGCACCCAGGCTGCCGAGAATTCCCAGGATGTTGGCCTTGCTCAGGCTCCTGGCGTTGTAGAGCTCGAGCATGACACCCAGATCGGCTTCCACCCTGATACCCGGCGCCGCCTCGTCGGGCGTGTCCGTATCGGCAACGACGGTTATCTCGTCCTCGGACACTCCTTCGCCCTGCACCAGCGCGGCACACACCCGCTTCCGGCCCAGCTCGGCGATATCTTCGGCGACGATCTCGCCCGTGCACAGCCGTGAGTCGCTGTCGACCGCAAGGCCGACGGTGAACGTCCGGTCGAGGCCCAGTCGCTCGCGGAGCGTGTCGATAAGCGGGGAGAATGAAGGAGTGGCAAGCGCCGAGACATAGCCCATGGTCTTGAGCGTCTGGAGCAACTCGACCGTACCGGGCGTGGCATGCAGGCTGCCGGCAACCTTCGCCAGCACATCGGCGGGAAGGTTCTCGAGCTGCTGCGCCGCGGTACGAAGGACCGCAGGCGGCTCGGCCCCGGCGTACAGCTTCCGCAACTCGGCGTTGCCGATGCTGGTCTGCTGCAGGACTTCGGAGACTGCTTCGGCACTCAGCAGTGAGCCGTGGATATCGAACACCACTACGCGCTTCTTCTTGTTGAACACGTGCTCCAACTGGTAGAGCGTGCGGATCCCCATGCTGTCCATGGCCTGCGCGAGGCACTTGCGTGCGTTGTCGAGCTGCAGCTTGCAGTGGATCAAATCGGTCAGCAGCTCCATGAGGAA
>CAZJJT010000203.1:0-7774 GCA_964546395.1 uncultured Fibrobacterota bacterium | reverse complement strand
GCCGCCTGCGTCGCGTCTCCACAGGGCAACAAGATCCAGATCACGCGCGGCTGCAGCTACACGTGCGGGATGTGCTCGATACCGTCGCACATGGGACACCGTATCCGCCTTCGGCCAATCGAGCACGTCGTGGATGAAGTCCGGTCTCTCAAGTACGAGAACGTGTACCTGGCCGATGACACGCTGTTTTTCCCGCAGCGCCAGATCGCCGAGTACGCCGAGCAGCTGTTCAGGGCGCTGATACCGCTGGGCAAGAAGTACTTCGTGAGTTCCACCATGGCCCTCCGGGTCGACCGGGAGTTCCTCGACCTTGCCGCGAAGGCCGGGGTACGTAATTTCTACTGCACGCTGAACGTCGATCCTGTGTCCATTCGAGCGCTGCAGGGTGGCGTCAAAGAGCGGCAGATGCTCGTGGATCTCGTCAGGATGCTCGAAGACCGTGAGATCCGGTTTTTCGGCTCGTTCGCCATGGGACGCGAGTGGGACGATACCTCGATTGCCGATCGGGTCCTCGACCTCTACACCAGTGCCGGCATCCGGACCTCCGAGTTCTTCCTGTTCACGCCCTATCCGGGCTCGGTGCACTGGGACCGTCTCGACCGCCAGGGCCGTATCTTCGACCGCCACTGGGCGCACTACAACGGCGCTCACGTCGTCGCGCAGCATCCCACCATGACACCAGAGGAACTTCGTGGGCAGTTCCTCAAGGTGTGGCACGATTTCTTCGCACTGCAGAAAGACAAGCACGCCTCCTACTTCGAGCCCTCAACCTATCGGGAGGGGGAGCGTGTGGTGGGCATTCCGCTCCAGCGCAAAGGGGTCCCCGGGCAGGCGGTGGTGACGGGTATGGGTGTGCTTTCGCCCATAGGCAACGACCCGTCCTCGGTCCTCAGCGCGCTTCGCGAGGGCCGCACAGGCATTGCGCCGATCACGCGGTTCGACGCAAGCTGCTTCCGCACGAACCTGGGAGGCGAAGTCCGTGGGTTCGACCCGTCCCGGCACCTCTCCGAGAGCGAACGTGAGCAGTACCACGACCGCTACCTCCAGTATGCCATCGCGGCGGCGCGCGCAGCGCTGCGCGATGCCGGGCTGGAGCTGTGGCACGACACGGCACCACGTTCCGACATCGCGCTGGTGCTGGGTACCTGCAACGGTGGACTGCTGTCGGCGGAAGACGAGTATGCGTGGAAGCACGGCAAGAGTGACAAGGCGTTCGACGAGGCCACGAACCTGCAGGCACAGATGTATGGGTTCGGCAAGGCGCTCGCCGGGGCGCTGGGCATCGGTGGTGAGACCTGGGTGGTGACTACCGCCTGCTCGTCAACCACTGTGGCCATGGGTATCGCCCAGATGCTGATCAACCGGGGGTTTGCGCGGACCGTACTGTTGGGCGGTTCCGATTCGCTGTGTCTCGCGAACAACTCGGGCTTCGACGGCATCAAGGCGACTTCGACGGGGCGCACGGCGCCGTTCTCGGTGCCCGAGGGGCTGAACATCGGCGAAGCCGCCGTGTTCTGGGTGGTGGAGGAGATGGAGAACGCCTTGCTGCGCAGCGCTCACTGCCGGGCGCGCCTGGTCGGCCATGCCACTTCCTGCGACGCCTACCATCCCACGAGCCCCGATCCGCGCGGTGATGGTGCGTACCGCACGCTCAAGGCGGCTCTCGAGGACACCACGCTGCTGCTCGACGATATCGGCTGTATCAACACCCACGGAACGGGTACGGCCGCCAACGACCGGGCGGAGTGCAAGGGAATCGTGCGCATCCTGAACGGCGCACAGATGCCGGCGTTTTCGCTGAAAGCGTTCTTCGGGCACTGCATGGGTACCGCGGGTATTCTCGAAGCGACCTGCAGCATACTGGCCATGAACGACGGGTTTGTGCCGCCGACGCTCAACTTCACTGAACCCCGCCCGGGCTGTGATATCGATTGCGTGCCGAACACCGCGCGCGAAGCCGAGTATGGCGCATTCCTGTCGGCCAACTACGCATTCGGCGGCAACAACGCGGCCGCGGTCGTGGCGCGATGGGACCACAAGACGGCACTTCCGCGCAAACGCGAGACTCAGCGTGTGGTGATAACGGGCGGCGGGGCGATCAGCTCGCTGGGCGCGGGCGCCAGGGCGACGCTCGAGGCGCTGCGCGAGCAGCGGCGCGCATTCTGTGACGCGCAGGAGGCGCTGGGGCTCAGCGGCCTCACATCACATCTGGCCGGGCTCGTGGCGAAGGTGGACGGGAACGCCATTGACCGCCGGATAGACTTCGGTGCGATGAACAAGATAAGCGCCATGGCCACTGCCGCCGCGCGCCTGGCGTTGGAGGACGCGGGGCTGAAGGTGGGCAGGAAGGAAGCCGAGAACATCGGTATCGCGATGGGCGCCTGCAATGGTCCGTGCGAGACCGGCCACATGGACAGCGTGTTCTCCACACCCACCCATGCTGCCGATATCGGTTCATTCTCCAACGTGGTGGCAAACTCGACCGCGGGGTGGGTGGCCAACGCCCTCATGATCAAGGGACCGAATGCGACGCTGTCGCCGGGCCACCACGCCGGGCTCCACAGTCTGTCGTATGCCTGGCACGTGTTGTCGAGCGGAAGGGCGGGGGCGATGCTCGCGGCGGCGGCCGATGAAGTGTATGCACAGACGTTCTACAACTACGACCTGATCGGGTTCCTGTTCCAGGGCGATGAAGAGGAGCAGTACCGCATCAGGCTCGAGAGCGACCGCCGCAAGGTGCTTGGCGAGGGGGCCGCCGCGCTGGTGATGGAGACCCTGGCTGGGGCGCGGCAGCGGGGTGCTCGCGTACTCGGCGAGGTGCTGGGGTACGGGATGTCGATGGATGCCGGGGCGATGCACGAGCAGAATCTGTCGGTCGCAGCCATGCAGCGCGCAATCGAGACGGCACTGGGTCGTTCGGGAGTCGCGAGCGGGGAAGTCGACTGCGTGGTCTGGGCGCCGCAGGGCAACGCGCAGGACGGCAAGGTGGTGGAGGCCGTGCGCGCCGCACTTGACAACGGCGGCAGCGTGCCGTTTGCGGCAACCACCTTCAACACCGGCTACATCGAAGCGTCATCGATACTCGTGTCGCTGGCTGCAGTACTCGAGGCGCTTGGGGAAGGCGGCGGGGTGTGGCCGCAATGCACGGGGCTCGAAGAACTCGACCGGCGCGTGTCCACGACCCCACCCCGCACGCTGCTCGTGTGTGGCAGTTCCGACACCGGCTACAACAGCGCCGTTCTGATCAGGGTCGGGGATCCCGGGTAGCCGGGTCCTGGCGGGCGGGCACAGAGGACACTCGGCATGCGGACAAGAGTAGTCATTACAGGAGCAGGGGTGGTGTCCAGTGCCGGACCGGATACCGCATCACTGCTCCACGCCGCATCACAGGCCATCTCCTGCCTTCACCCGATTGCCGACGAACGCGTGGCGCACTTCCGTGCACGCTACGCCGGTACGGTTTCCGCGCCGTCCGGAGACGGCAGTGACGGTGCGTGGAACGCTCGCGAGGATCGCCACATACGTCTCGCGCGGGCTGCCGCCCTGCAGGCTGTTGCCCAGTCGAGCATCGGCGGCACGCTGCTCCCGTCCGACTTCGCCGTGGTGCACGCGACATGCTCGGGGCCGATGCTTACTATCGAGGAGCAGTACGCTGCGGCGATGCGCGACAGCGCCCACGCCGCGCTCAGCGATGACGAGTTGCGTGCGCGCCGCTACGACAGCGGCGCGCTGGCACTGGCGGAGGAGTTGGGGGCGAAGGGCCCTGTGCTGACCGTGGTTACCGCCTGTTCGGCCAGTACGGTGGCAATCGGCACAGCGTGTGACCTCCTTGGCGCTGGCCTCGCGCAGTGCGTGCTGGCCGGAGGCGCTGATGCCTTCTCGTTGACTACGCTGGCGGGGTTTGATGCACTCAAGGCCACATGCGCCGAGCGCTGCGCCCCGTTTTCGACGCCGGTGGGGATGTGCCTTGGGGAAGCCGGGGCGTACGTGGTGCTTGAAACGCTCGAGCACGCGACAGCACGTGGGGCGACGGTCCTCGGCGAGGTGCTCGGGTTCGGCTCGAGCAACGATGCCTATCACTGCTCGGCACCCGACCCGGCGGGCCGCGGCCCCGCGCTTGCCATGGCCCGTGCACTGAGGGACGCCGGCCTGGGACCGGAAGCGGTTGCGTATGTCAATGCCCACGGGACCGGCACCGAGTCGAACGACCGGGCCGAAGCGAGGGCAGTCCGGAGCGTCTTCGGAGAGACTGCAGTTCCGGTGAGTTCCACCAAGGGCGTGACCGGCCACTGCCTGGGCGGCGCGGGTGCACTGGAGTGCGTCGTGAGCCTGCTGTGCGGCCGTGCGGGCGTGCTTCCACCCTCCACCAATTTCGCGGGGCTGCGTGAAGCGTGCCGGGTGAACGTTGTGGAGAAACCGGGCACGCGATGGCCGAACCGCACCCCGTTCATGAGCTGCAACCTGGCATTTGGCGGGAACAATGCATGTGTGGTAGTTGCACCCGAACCGCGGCCAGAACACGCGCAACGCCCGGTTCCCGCCATTCCGTGCGTGGTCTCGGGCTTCGGGCTCGTGTACCCTGCCGCGTACGAAGGCGAAGTGGAGACCATTCGCGGTGCGCTGCCCTGTGTCCCGGCGGCGGACTGTGACCTGCGCCGCATCGATCGCCGTATCGACACACGCGGCATGGACCGCCCGTCTACGCACGCGACCGCCGCTGCGGCGCTGGCGCTGGCGGACGCCTCTGTGGGGCAGTCGCGCGCGCTCCGTGCCGACATCGGCCTGTTCTCCGGAACGGTCCATGCGCCCGTATGGGCCGAGGCCGAGCATATCACGGCGGTGCTCAGCAGCGGCTATCGCATCGACCGGCTCAACTCGTTCCCGTACGTCGTCGCCAACGCCCCCGGGGGGGCAGCCGTGCGCGCGCTCGGGCTGAAAGGCGCAAACTCCTCAGTCTGCCTCGGCCGGCAGGGCGGACTGGGAGGACTCGCGCTTGCGGCCCAGGCGGTGTGGGCGGGCCGGGCCCCCGCCATCGTGAGTGTCGCCGTCGACGAGGCCCCTTCGGGGGTGTTCGCCTCCGCCCTCGTGGCGCAGTATGGCAACACGGAAGGGGCCTGCGCGATGCTCGTGGAAAGTGCCGGGAGTTGTGCGCAACGGGGTGTAACGCCGGTGGCTGCCGTCGAGAGTGTGGTGATGGCGTTTGACTCCGATCCCGCCACTCGGACTACCGGTGCTTCGGCCGCTGTCTCGCGGGCGCTCTCGAGTGCGGGGATTGGGGCGACGGCAATCGACGTGGTGTGCTGCGACGACGGTTCGGCCGAGACGTTGGGGGCCCTGCGGCAGACCGATGAGCGGCTGCTCGGACGCATTGCTGGACGGGTACGCGCAGGGGCGCTCGCGGCTTCGGGTGTCATGAGCGCGGTGTGTATGGAACTGGCACGGTGTCGCGTTGATGAAAAGGGCCCTCGGAAGTATATTCTGAACCTTCATGTGACGCAATCCGGATACATCTCGGCCGTCGTGCTTTCCGCCGGCCGGCAGGAGCAGAGAGCACGAAACGCATGACTGAGCAAACAGGCGCGGCAATCGCGCGTCGCGCCGAAGTGATCGGCAGACTCAAGCAGGAACTCATCACACGCCTCAACTTGCCCTACACCGCCGAGGACCTGCATGAGGACGTATCGCTGCTGGGGGCCGGACTGGGCCTCGATTCTCTCGATGCGCTCGAGATCGTGCTGTGTGTCGAGAACTGCTTCGCCGTGAAAATCCCTGACCAGAACACTTCCATTCTCCGCTCAATCAATACCATCGTCGACTACGTGCTCGCCCAGCAGGACCAGAAATCGGGAGGCACGCCATGAGGACGCTTCCCCTGCGCGATGTGCTCGCGGCCCGTGGTATGAGCTTCGCAGAGCGACATGGTATCGAAGTGCCGGTGAGTGCGGCGGGCATCGAAGCCGAGTACCGCCTGGTTCGCGACACGGTGGGTGTTACCGACATGTCGCACATGCAGGTGTACCGGGTTCCCGAAGAGGCGGGGCTGGACTTCCTCGACGCGCTCATGGCGGGCAACGTCGCCCGCGTGCGCTACGGCAGAGCGCTGCACACGTTCGTGGCCGACGAGCAGGGGATGATCGTCGCGGACTGCTACGTCGCCAACGGCGAAGAGGAGTTCGTGGTAGTCTGCGAGAGCATCATCGACGATGCGGCCGTGGACGGGTTGTTTCAGTCCGATGAGGCGAAGGCGGTGGGATGCGAGAAACTCACCGGACAGGTGGTTGCGCTGTCGGTGGACGGCTTCAAGGCGTGGGCGGTCGCAAAGGAGCTGTTCGGCACGGATGTGCTGGGGCTTCCGTACCTCTCCATAGAGAACTACCCGTTCGAATCCCACCAGGTCCGCCTGATTCGCGCCGGCAAGACCTCCGAGTTCGGCTACCTCCTGTTGGCGCCTGCTGAAGCCGGGAACGCACTGCTGGACCGCCTTCTTGAGGCCGCGGCAAAGAACGAGGGCGGACTCTGCGGGGTGGCGGTGCACAACGAACTGCGTCTCGAAGGGCGTTTTTTCAATGTGTACGCTGAAGGTGTGTCGGTACGCGACCCGCTGGTCCTCGGTCTTCAGTGGATGGTCGATTTCGACAAGGGGCCGTTCCGCGGCAGTGAACCGATCCGTGCCCGGCGCGCAGCCGGGCTGAGCGAGAAGATCATCGGTGTGGCCGGACCCGCCGGTTCCTCGGACCTGGTCGTCGGCAGCACCGTGTGTGACGAGGGCGGTACGGTCGCCACGATCGCGGCTTCGTGCCATTCCCAGATCCTCGATTGCAGGCTCGGACTCGCTGTGTTCCCGATGGCGCTTGCCTACAGCGGTTTGACGTTCCGGCTGAACGGGACGGGTGGGCCCGAGGTGCGGACCATCTCCATGCCGCCGATAGTGCCGAAGAGTCTCACCGTGCGCCTCGACGAGCTATGAGAGTGTGCTCACGCGTCCTTGTTCTCGCAGCGCTGCTCTGCAGCGCTGCCCAGGCCGCGTCACGGGAGCAGCGCCTGGCGACGTTCATCGCGGGCTGTGAGGTGCTGAGTGATGCTGCGCTGGCAACGCCGGAGCGCAAAGCCGCCGCGCTGGATTGGCTCGTGCGCCAGACTGGTATCACCCCGCAGCGCGCACGAAGTATGATCGATGAGTACCGTGATCGGCCAGAGGATTGGCGGCGGATCCTGGAGCTGGTGCGTGCGACGTTGCTTCCGCCGCCTCCCGTTTCCGACGGTCTCAACAAGGTATCAGACACCACACAGGAGGCCCGCGATGGCACATGAAGACATGGTTGAGCTGAGCGATGCGAATTTCCAGAAGGAGGCGATGGAGTCGGCGATCCCGGTCGTGGTCGATTTCTGGGCCCCGTGGTGCGGTCCCTGCCGCATGCTTAGCCCGATCCTCGAAGAGCTCGCGGGCGAACTGAAGGGCAGAGTGGTGTTTGCCAAGGTCAACGTGGACGACAGTCCGCGGGTGGCCTCGCAGTACGGTATCGTGAGTATCCCCACCGTGCTGTTTATCAAGGGCGGCAAGATTGCCGACCAGCACGTCGGCCTGCTGGCAAAGGCGCCGATGAAGGCGAAGATTGACGCGTTTATTGCCTGATGAGAGTACTGGTACTCAACCCGCCGTTTCTCCCGCGCTACTCGCGTGAGTCACGTTCCCCCGCTGTCGCCAAGAGCGGGACCCTGTATTACCCGATGTGGCTGGCGTACGCGGTGGGCTACCTGGAGAAGCACGGTCATG
>CAZJJT010000202.1:0-7799 GCA_964546395.1 uncultured Fibrobacterota bacterium | reverse complement strand
AGCCCGTGCGTCGTCAAGCCCTGCTCATGCTCCAGGAGGTGGCCAACCACCGGCCGTTGCGCGATGACGGTGACCGGTTGGAGCCGCTGCTCGGAGAGGGTTCGAGGGGGTTCAAGATGGCGGTTCTGGGCGTGCTAGCGAGCATGAAGTCGGTGAGGGCTGCACCGGCGGCGGCCGAGTTGTTCCGTGCAACCACCGATCCGGTGCTGTACCAGGCGGCCTATGGTGCGCTGCGCCAGATTGCGGCGCGCGTTGTCAGCGACGCCGACAAGGCATTGGGCAACGGAGATACGGCAGCACTTGAGTCGTGCATGTCGTTGCTGAGCATTCTGCCCGGCGGCAAGGGCCCGTTCTACCTCGGCCTGGCGCGCCACTTCCGCGAGCTGGGCGACAGTGCGCGTGCCGATTCCCTCGTGCGTCGCACGGGCTACGTCGACACCTGCTGGGTTGCCGGACCGTTCGACAACACCCGTCAGGATGCATTGACCTATGCCTACAGTCCAGAGTGTCGCCCGTTCTCTGCCGCGGATACGTTCATGGTTTCGCCTGGCGAGAGCGCGGGGTGGAGGAAGGTGAGTCACCTGGGCCCGGACGGGTACATCGACTTCCGCAACATCCTTGCGAAGGACTGCTGCTCTGTGGCGTACGTGATGGCGTCGCTGCACTCCGAGCGCGAGCAGGACGCGCTGCTTCTGCTGGCGTACCACGAGCCGGTTGCCGTGTGGCTCAACGACTCATTGGTGCATAGGCACACCATCTACCGGCGTGCATCCGGTGACGACGACATGGTGCGGGTACGGCTGCGGGCTGGTCCGAATGTGCTGCTGATCAAGTCGGTCCAGAACCTGAATCTATGGATGGTTGCGTGTCGGGTGACCGATCTGTACGGCGAGGCGTTTCCCGATGTCAGTCTGTCGTGGTAGATACGCAGGAGGGGAGCAAGGGGCAGAAGCAGAAGCGCTACCACAGAGTGCACAGAGGACACAGAGAGAGGCACAAGGTGGGGTGAAGAGCTTGCTCCCCTCGCCTGAGCGGCAGCGAAGGAGAGGGGTCGGGGGGTGAGGTTACCACGAGCCCAGGAAGCGAGGAGCCGATCACGATCACGACTACGGTCACGATTTCGATCACGACTTCTCAGCCTCTCGCAACCACCAGCACATCCTCCCGGCAGATCTCATCCACCGAATCGTGCTTCTGCCGCCACAACTCCTCCACTATCGCTTTCACTTCCGGCACGAACCCGTCGCGGGTAAGCCGCTCGGCCCGCTCGAGCAACTCGGCGGCCCGTTCCCGGTTGCGCCACTTCATGCTCCCGAAGTCGCTGCGGTAGCGATGCACGAACCACATCCAGTGCTCCGGCTTGCGGTCCACCACGCGGTGGTAGAGGGCAATCGCCTTGATCCGCAGCGGCTTGGCCTGCTCCTCGTTGGCCGCCTCAATCACCGCGTCCGCCTGTTCGCTGAGCGCCGCCATCTCGGCCCGCTCCGCCGGGGTGCCCGAACTCATCACCTCCGGCTCGATAATCGCCAGCTGCTGGCGCAGGAACCCGCACTCGATCTCGGCGCTCATGGCCTGTTCGTAGTTGTCAAGATCGCGGTGCAGTTCGCGCACCCGCTGGAGCACCTTCTCGGCTCCGTCGCGCTGCTCGCCGGCGCACGCCTGCAGGTCCTCAACCTGTTCGAGCGCCAGCCGGAACCCGGCAACCCTGCCGTTGCCGCTGCGCGGCAGCCGCTCCTCGAGCTTCGCGATCCGGATGCGCGCATCCTCCAGACCGATCGGCACCGCGCGCGGGTCGAACTGCTCCTTCTGCAACGGCGCCATCACCTCTTCAACCGTCTCGTCAATCGCATCGAAATACACCGACACGCTCTTGCGCCGTGAGGTGTCCATCGTCACGCTCACCTCCACCTCACTGCCCTGCGGGACACTGGACGGCACGTGTGCACCGGTGATATGCAGCTCGCCCAGGTAGCGGTTGTGCAGCGGCCGCGTGTCGCGCGTACCCTCGAACAGCGGAATCGACACCACGTCACGGGCCTCACCCGGCCGCAGCACTGTCTTCGTCTTCAGGCCGCGCACCGTGCCCGTGGCGGGAAGCGTCTGGCCCTTGCGCAGAATCGGCGTGAGCCGATCACCCTTCGGCGTGCTCACCTGCACGCAGATATCGAACGGCAGCGGCGGGTTGCCGATTTTCACGCCGTGCATGATTGTGCACGAGTCGGGTTCGGTGGTGATACGGTCGCCGTTGGGCGCGTAGAGCGCCACGTCAAACGTGTTGGCCGTCTGCGGCACGAGTGGAACGCTCAGCAGTACCGCCCCGAGGCTGCTGAGGGCGACCCGGTCCGACTGCCACCCACCGTCGGTGCGCGTAAGCTGCACCATCGTTTCTGCCTGCTGGCAGAGCACCTTCACGCCGATCGTTACAGTGTCTTCCACGGTCGAGCGGGGACAGGCCAGCTCGACATACACCACACCCGCCGGTGCCGTCCGCTGCGGGGCAACGCGCTGGACCGTGGCGGCGTATAGCGCCGCGCCGCGCGCGACTGCGCTCATGGGATCGATTGAGTGATCGATGCGCTCGCACAATTCGCGCTGCAGCCGCTCGCGCACGCACGGCATGTACGTGGGACCGCCCACGAGGAGCACGGTCTGGAGCGTGTCGGCGGAGATATGGTTTCGCTGCAGCAGATCGGTACAGATCGCGAGTGCGCGGTCGACCATTGGGGTCGTGATCCGCGCCACCTCCTCCCGCGTGAGCGTGACCACGGTCTCCGGCGAGCCTTCGCCGTGGTCGTCCTGCACCACGCCCTCGTCGAGTTCGATACGAACACTGTTCTGCGATGACAGCGCTATCTTTGCGTTCTCGGCGTACAGAAACTTCAGCAGCTGACAGATGCGCTCGCGGCGGGCCGGCTCGCGGAGAGCAGCGGTCAGCGGACACGCCCCGGCCAGGGCCGGCAGCAGGACCTCGCGCGCGATGGACAGGTCGATGTCCTTGCCGCCGAGGCAGTTGTCACCGGCGATGTCGACCACGCGCATCAACCCCTCCTCCATGCGCATCAGCACCGCGTCGAACGTGCCGCCGCCCAGGTCGAACACGAGCCAGTACCCGTCGGCAACTCTGCTGTCGATGCTGAACGCGATGGAAGCGGCAAGCGGCTCGGGGAGCAGTTCTACCTGTGCAAGCCCGGCAAGCTCGGCCGCCCGCTGCGTGGCTTCCACCTGCACCTGCGAAAACGCGGCCGGGACCGTGATCACCGCGCTGTCCACCGGCTCGTCACGCAGGTACGAACGCAGCACCTTCAGCACTTCGGCGGAGAGCTGCTCGGGAGTGAATATCGTGTCGCTGTCGACAAGCCCATACGTGCTGTCCGTCCCCATGCGTGTTTTGAACTCCATGTGCGCGCGGCTCGGCTTGCCGCCGGCCAGGTCGCGCCGGTGCCGCTGCCAGGCTTCATCACCCACGCAGACCTGGCGGGCTCGCGAGAAATACACACACGAGGGTGTCGTGTCGCGCTGCTGCGGGCTCTTGAGGACTGAAGCGACGCCGCGGTTGACCACCGCAATGGCGGAGTTGGTCGTGCCGAGGTCGATACCGATGTCGATTGTCTGGCGGCTCATAGGGGGCTCCCGTGGTGGGTGGACGAGTGCGAGGTGGCTACAATTACGGTCGCGGGCTGGATGATGCGCTCGCCGTAGCGCACTTCGGGTTTGAGTGTACGTTCGATACGATCGACCGAGTCGGGTGTGGCGGCCGGCACGAACTCGGCAACTGACACATGCATACCGTCGCAGTACGCCTGCCCGCCCAGGTCCCGCACCGTGTACCCGTGGGCCGCAAGCTCGCGGGTGATACGCTCAAGACCTCTCAGCAGCGCCCGGGCCGCGGGGATCTCGGCGGGGAGCTGCGTGGCCCGGCGGGTCATCTTCAGCAGTTCGTGCGCAATGCCGAGGGCCAGGCCGTGCTGCTCGTCTACGCGTGTGGCGCTTCGCGCCGGGCTGGATGGTGTTGCCGACACCAGCGTCGCGAGCGCATCGAGCATGGCCGACTGCGTGCGGGCAACCGACTGCTGTGAGCGCGTGAGATCGTCGAGACCGAAGAGGATGCGCAGTACCACCACGACCAGCAGCGCCAGCACCAGCAGGCCGGCCACGACAAGCAGTGCGGTGGTCAGTGCGGCGCGTGAGACTGTCGGCAGGCAGAGCGTGTGTCGGGCCGGCGGCTCGTCCGGCGTCACCACCGCCGGCGCCATGCTCACGCGTGACACGGTGGCAGGCACCCCCCTCACGCCTTCACGCACCAGGCTGCGCAGCGGCAAGATGCACGATGCGTGCCGTGCAGGGGGGGGCGTGGTGAGTTCGTGCCAGAGTGCGCGCAGCGAACACGAGCGGGCGGTGTCGGGGGCAGCGTGTTCTGCGTGCACCTGCGCGGCGCATGTCAGCAGGACAGCGGCGGTTGCAGCACGGAACACGGTGGACCATGGGCGATGTGCGTGTGACATACTTACCATTCCTCCTCCTCGTCGTCAAACAGCTCCAGCGGGTCGTCTTCCTCGAACAGATCCCCCGGATCCAGCTCCCCGTCGTCGAGGGCCAACTCGTCGTACTCGCGCTCCCCGAGCGCATCTTCGAGGTCCGCCAGCTGCGCCGTGAGATCGTCGATACGATCTTCGTACTCGCGTTCGCTCGTCCGGCAAACCGGGAGTGCCGGTCGCGGGGTGTGCGGTGCAGGTGCGGCAACAGCGGCAACCGTTCGTGTGTCGACAGGTCGTGATGATGGTCGCACGAAGGCCCACTCGAGAAGCGACGAGACGCCGAAAAGCAGCAGTGCCGGTGAGCATGCGATGGCGACGCACACCGTAAACTGGGCAACTGCGTGCGCACACCCGCGCACGAAGCACCATATCCCTCTCAGCAGACCTTTCAGAAACCGTTTCAGCAGCTCGCTCAGGTCTGCGGCAATCTCGTGTGAGACTGCACTCGGCACAACGACCCTGACGGGCGTCGCTGCGTGCGGCGCCGGAAGCTCGACGATAAGCGACGCGAAGGGGGTGCGCGAGCGAAGCAGCGTGACACAGCGTGCGTGTATCTGTTGTGCCTGTCTGGCCTCAGTGTCACTGGTCGCTTCGATGTTCAGACCGCGCAGCGGGCGGATCGATTCGTGAAGGGTGCTGGGCAGTGCGTCGAGTAGTGTCTCAGGATCACCATCATACAGGCGGATGTCGCGGTGCGTGTCGAGTGTCTGGTACAGGTCGATGTGGCAGGTGACAAGATGGTGGAGCCGCTCGAAGAGTCGCAGGTGGCGACAGGTTTCTGTTTCGAGCGCGAGGCGGAGCGCGAGCGAGAGATCAGCCTGGAGCGCGATGTGCTGTTCGACCGGAAGAGCGGCTTGAAGCACGGCGTGGCAGACGCGGGCCGCATCGACAAACCGCCCATCCAGCAGGAAATCGAGGATACACGGGTGCGCCGGCGGCACTGCCCAGTACCAGTGGAACATGTCGGCGGCGCGGCAGTCATCGCATTCGAGCCGCTGACGGGCGCGTTCGATACGGTGTTCGGTGCGTTCGACGGTTCCGGCCCAGGAAGGGTCGCGAAGGTGTGTGAGGGATACGCCGATCCGCGCTGCGGTCTTCAGCTCATCGATACGCGCGACCACCTGCCGCTGTGTGGCATTTGCCGGCAGGGCAAGTACGCGGTAGGGGTTGTCGCTGAAGTCCATGTGGTGCTCCTGGTGCCGGGCCTGTGTGGCGGTATGATACCGTGCCACTCCGACATATAGTGGCGGAGATGTGGTCTCGCGGCGGCTTAGGCGTGAGTGGCGGTAGCGCCCGCCTGGGCACGTGCTCTGTTGCGGAATGCCGACGGTGAGCACGCGTAGTGCCTGAGGAACACCCGGTGCAGATGGCTGACGTCGCTGAACCCCCAGTCGGCAGCCACTGCTTTGAGCGGACGGTCGGTGGCGGCGAGGTCCTGGGCTGCCGATCGCACGCGATACCGAAGCGCAAACGAAGCGAACGTGACGCCGGTGAGCTGCTTGAAGTGCGCGCAGAAGATGTTGCGGCTCATGGCGCATGCACGGGAAGCTTCGGCCTCGGTCACCAGGCGGCGGGAGCTGAACACCAGCGCCGTCGACGGGCTCAGGCGGGAGTAGAGCGTGGAGCGGTCGGTGTCAGTGCCTTCAGGTGCACACCACCCGTCGGTCAGGTTGAGCAGTATGTCACTGAGACAGGTCTGCAGCCACGCGGTGCGCGCAGAGCTGTCTGGCTGGGAAAGCTGCTGAATGCGTACGGCGATCCGCTGCATCGCGATGCGTGACCCCTCGGTGAGTACCGGACGAGCGCGGGCAGTGGCAGTGAACGGCGCAAGCCAGTCGTGACCAGGCGGCCCCAGAGAACTCAGGTACTCCGGCGAGACAACCATCACCACCACCGTGCACGGACACCGGGTCATGGTAAACCCGTGCGGCTCCCACATCCCGCACAACCATACCCCGCCCGGCCCCAACTCAACATCCCAGTCCAGGTACCGCCGAACCATGCCCCCGCGGCACACGATCCCCACCTCCAGCTCGTAGTGCATGTCGAATGATGAGTCGGTGGGGTCGTTGTGATCTCCCCGCATGGTGGCAATGGGGTTGCTGGGCGAGAGGTCAAATGTCCCCCGCCACATCGAGTTCCACGTGGTATGAGATTGGTTCTCCGCTAGTAGCATAGGGCAAATATACAAGATACGAGGACAATCTGTCGGACTGCGGGCCACGACAGCGGGCTGCGGAAGACCTATGTTACGGACAGAGCCGCAACTGCCAACGCATGCAGCAGGAGCAACGCACATGAAGGTTGTGATTGTCGGGGCGGGCAGTATCAGTTTCGGCCGGGGCCAGATAGCCGATATCCTGCAGGCTGAAGAGTTCCGGGGACGCGGGCTGACACTGTCGCTGGTGGATACCAACGCAGAGAACCTGGCACGCATGGAGTCGCTCGCCCGTCGCATGGCCGAGCACACAGGCTCCGATGTCACTATCGAGCACACCACGGACCGCCGAGAGGCGCTTCCCGGGGCAGACTACGTGATCACCGCGGTGGCGCGCCAGCGCGAGAAACTCTGGGAGCAGGATTTCCGCGTGCCGCTGGCGCACGGGTTCAGGCACTGCCTGGGCGAGAACGGCGGGCCGGGGGCGCTGTTCCATGCGCTGCGGAGCTTCGAGCTGCTGATCCCGGTGTGCCGCGACATCGAGAAGCAGTGCCCGGACGCGCTCCTGCTCAATTTCACCAACCCCGAAGCGCGCGTGCTGCACGCAATCTCGCACCTGAGCTCGGTGCGCGCACTCGGGATCTGCCACGGTGTGAGCATGGGTATCGACTATATCGCGAAGCTGCTGCAGCGTCCCGCCGAAGAGTTCGAGGTGACCGTGGGCGGCGTGAACCATTTCTACGCGGTGATGAAGGTGGTGGACCGCAAGACGGGGCAGGATCTTCTGGCGGAAGTCAAGCGGCTCGCTCTGGCGAGAGCTCCGGCCCGCGGCACAACACTGTTCCGCAAGCTGCTCGAGGTGTTTGATGTGTTCACGTTCCCCTCGGATGACCACATCGGCGAGTACCTGTCATTCGGTGCGGAGTATCTCGGCACGAAGTGGCAGTATGGGCAGGAGTGCAGGGTGGTTGGCGAAGAGCCGGAGTCACCCTCGTGGTGGTTCGGGCCCGAAGAGGTCCAGGTCTATGCTGAAGGCGCCAGGGAGATTGACAAGCGCATACTGAGCCCAAGTGGGGAGCACACGGTGCCGATCATCGCGGAGTTCG
>CAZJJT010000201.1:0-7804 GCA_964546395.1 uncultured Fibrobacterota bacterium | reverse complement strand
GGACAATATCTCTTTTCTGCCACATGCGTAGGAACCCTTTTGTGGGGGCTGCGCCAGGTACCGGGTGGGTGGGATCAGTGGTGTGCCGAAGACGGTTGACCCGGACCCTCGCTGGACCGATGCCCTAGCTCCTCCCTGTAGAAGTCTGCATCTTCCGGAGTGCCCCTCCCAGGGCAATCGCCAGAACCACCACCATCAGCAGAATCGCAATTGTCAGAGCGGTTCGCCCCGACAACAGCACGAACCGCTTCTTGACAGGGTTCACCTGCTCGGGACCAGCGCTCCAACGGGTGTGCTCGAGGTTCGGCGTACGCGCCAGCACGCGGTCGATATCGTATGACGGCGCATGGTCAAACGTCCCTCCGTAGCACAGCGTCAACTGCGCCGCCCCCTCGCCGAAGAATACGATCTCGTGGACCGTCCCTTCCGCGCCCACCGACTCCACCGACAGCGGACGGTTGTCGTCGTTGACAATGCCGATGCGGTACCACGGGAAGCGCTGCGTGCCGTCCAACTCCAGCACGCTGTCACACGAGCGGACCCCGCCCGCGTCCACCGCACTCACCGTCCCCTGTCCCACGGCACGCCAGTCGGCCTCCCGCGACGGCTGCGCACAGCCCGCCGTGTCCCCTCCGGCTTCGACGAGTATCTCCCGCATGTAGTTGCGCGTGCCGCTCCGGAAGAACAGGCGCGACAGCGGCTGACGGTCCGAGCGGAACACCACCCGCGTCACCTTCCGTACCGTGTCCCCATACACCGTGTCCACACTCACCGGCCAGCGGGTGCGCGCCGCCGCCCGCGCCCGCACCACCTGCACCGTGCGGAAGAACTCCACCCCCTCGATGCGGAGCACCGCGGTTTGCTGAAGGAACCGCTCGTACGCCACCTCCATCCCCCCCTCGTGCCCCCGCACAATCTCCGACAACGGCGAGCGGCGCAGCGAAGTGACGTCCTCTACCTGGATGCGGTAGTACCGGAACAGCTTCTGCTCGAACGCGACCCGTGTGCTGCGACTGTCGATAAACCGGTGGTAGTCGAATATCGGCTCGTTGCGCCCGAGCGCCCGCCACCGGTTGAGATCATCGCTGCCCCACACGCTCACCCGCTTGTCGAAGTCGGTTGCCGGGGTGCGGATTACGAGCCACGACGGTGCTGAGTCAGCCGTGTCACGCTCGAACACCACCTGAATGCGGTTCCCGTTCAACTCGTTGAAAGCCAATTGCTTGCAGCGTACTGGCACCGTGTGGCGAAGTGTGTCGGGAACCTGGCGCACCGACAGGGAGAACGCGACCTCGGCCCCCGCCGAGTCGAACAGCCGCACGTTGCTCAGCCGATGGTTGAGCGCGCGGTACACGGAAGCATCGAGTACGAACACCCCGCTTTCCCCCACCTCCCCGGCCGGAGTCAGTGCCCGGCTGAGCGGGAAATCTGCCGGCCTGGCCCGGGCCGCCTCAACCGGGGACGCGCCCACAAAGACATGGCACAAGAACACCGAGGCACAGACGAATCCCCAGCCTACAACCCTCGCTGCATGGCTCATACGTCGCTCCCCCCACCCTCACTTTCACCCAGGCCCTTCCCGTTCCTGCCCGCCCGGATATACACGAACGCCCCTCCCAGCAGCAGTCCCCCAACCAGCATCGCCGCCAACACGTAGTAGATCGCCGACATGTCCGACAGGTCGTACACGAACGTCTTGACTGTCACCACCGCGAACAGCACCAGCCCCGTGTAGCGGTACGCCTTGCTCGACACCTTCAGCCCCCGCATCAGGAACCCTATCGCGAACGCCGCCCAGGTCACCGAGAGAGCACCCAACTGGAACTCATTGAAATATGAGCTGAAAAACGTGCTGACCTCGAGCGTTGCATACACAAACCCCACCGCAATCGCCGCCACCTTCAGCACTTTGCCGAATGTTGCTACCGCACTCTGCCCCCGCACCCACCGCATCGCCACCAGCAGCAGGCCGAACACGAACCCGTAGTCCAGGAACCGGGCAAGGAACCCGATCGGCCGCCCGTCGTAGGCGAAGCGGCAGAGCGCGAAATCCCACTCGTCGGCATCACCGAACACGAGCTTTATCAACACGATGCACACCACGACGAACCCGGCCATGAACACGCTCAGGTTCCCGGTGCGGCGGTAACGGTCGAGGAGGAACAGGGCGAAGCCCACCCACACCAGACTCAGGACTGTCTGCTGAAACGAAGGGGTGTAGCTGAACAGGGAACGGCACTCCGGTACAGCACCACGAAGAACAGCACCACCCCGCACCAGTAGGCGACTTCGCGCAGCCTCACAGCCCACGAGGGGACCGGCCTGCGCTCCCCGGTCCCGGGCACGACGAACGAACCGAACGGCGCCACCTCGCGCGTCTGTATCCGGTGCCCGAGCAGCAGCGAAACCACCACGCTGCCGAATGTCCAGACATGCTCCCACAGCGCCCCGAGGTAGGCACTGACGGGCAGATCCTGCCAATCCGTAGTCCCGAACCCGCGGTGGAGATCCCACGTGATAACTCGAAACAGCACAAGCGCATACATCACCTGCGCAAACACCTTCAGCGCCGTGCTCCCCAGCTTGTACCCCAGCCACAATAGGAGCAGTGCCTGGCAGGCCCAGGCGAATGTCAGCGTGGCCTTCTCGAACACCAACGGCATGGTCCAGACCGTGAAGAACGCGCCGATCGCAAGGAACGCGATGAGCAGTCGGCGATCACCCTGGCGCCGCTTGAGGAACACGTAGACATGGGCGATGTAGACCGCGGCCACCCCCACCGACATCAGCGCCGGCCATGGCCTCCCGAGCGCATCGTCAAGTATCCAGTGCGCCGTCGTAGCGTAGACCCCGACATTCGCCAGCAGATAGATCACTTCGAGCACCGATGCAGGTATTCGACGTAACACGTTATAATAGTAGACAATAGCGGAGTGGAGAAGGAAGAACACGGTGAAGAAACTGATGACTACCGGGAAGTGCACTGTGCGGTCGTAGGCGCTGAGGCTGCCGCTCAGCAGGGTCCAGGTTCCAAGGAACGTAAGGTAGTTCAGCACGCGCCACTGCCTGGCGTGCGCGATACCGAGTATCCCCAGGTTCAGCAGCAGCATGTAGGCGTAGAGCACCAGCAACCGCGGCTCTCCCGTGCTGAGCACGGCCGGGGTTATGAACCCGCCCAGTATCGCCAGCACCGCCGTGATCTGCGAGTCGAACGTCACCGAAAGCACACCGGCAACCACTGTCACCAGCGCCATGAGCGCGAACACGTACGGGAGTTCCAGGAGTCCGTAGCGTGGTCCCAGTGCATACATACTTGCGTAGAGCGTTGCCAGACCCAAGCCCACAAAAGCCTGTCCCAGAACATGATAGGGGGTGCGGAGCACTCGGATCCCACCGCCGAACAGCAGCGCGCCGAGGACGGTGGTCAGTGCCACCTTGCCGGTGGGCGGCAGCCACGCGTGGAGTTCCCGCAGCAGCATCAGCACACCCACGAACACCACCAGCGCCCCGGCGCGGATCAGCCAGGTAATCGCCACGGCGTGCTCCGTGGGAAGAAACTTCGGGCGGTGCTCCTCCCCCACCAGTACCCAGTTCCAGATACGGCGCAGAATGGCTCCCGTCTCCTGCACGAACTTCGGCGGGGGGGCGGCGGGCTCGAACACCTGCGGAGATGGCGCTGGTTCAGGCTGAGGAGGCGTGGCAGATGGAGGCAGCGGCGGCGGCTCCTCGGGGGGTGGCGCAGGTTGAGGGGGGATGCTCTTCTCGACTGCCGCCGGCTCCCGTGCGGCAGCCAGTGTCTCCTCCTCCGGCTCGGGTTCCGGTGCCGGAGCACTGTCGCGTCGCTCCTCGGAAACCGGTGCGGCGTGGGTCAGTAGACGGCGGATGTCGCCGAGTTGGGAGCGCAGCCCCGCAAGCTCCATCTGGAGATCGCTCGCCACTTTGCCCAGGTGGTTGCGGGCCGTGACAATTGCGACCAGCAAGGCGATTGGTACCGCAATCACCAGCAGAATCAGAAGAACCACCCATCCCTCCACGGTCCACTCCTCTCGCGAGTGATGGCTCAATATACTGTGCGCGTTTCGTTCTTCCTGCTGACCCCACCACCTATTTTCGCACGGTAAGCGGAGAGCGCAGTCTGCCACAGAGGCACGGAGACCGCGAGGGACGTTGAGAATAGTCATCGCACGGACAGCCGGGTTCTGCATGGGGGTACGACGGGCGGTCGACCTTGCGCTCGAACACGCTTCCCCGGCCGGCTCACATGTCTACACCCTCGGCAAACTGATTCACAACCGCTCCGCGGTCGAACTGCTCCGCAACCGGGGCGCCGAAGAACTTGACCCGGACAACCCGCCCCCGGTGGGCACGAAGGTGCTTGTGCGCGCGCACGGTGTTCCTCCCGAGCTGCAGGCGCAGTACGAGGCCCGCGGGCACGTCATCGTCGACGGGACCTGTCCGAAGGTGAAGACGGTACACAAGGTGATTTCGCGGTATCGCGGCGAGGGCTATCAGGTAGTCATTGCGGGGGACAAGGGCCACGCCGAAGTGGTTGGGCTGCAGGGCTACGCCGGCAGTGCTGGTCACCTGGTGCAGACCCCCGATGACATTGAGCGCCTCCCGCCCATGGACAAGGTCTGCCTCGTGTCGCAGACCACGTACGACAAGGAGATGTTCAGGGCGATTGCCCGACGTCTTCGTGAGCGGTTCAGCGGCTCGGAAGTGGTTGTCAAGACGACCATCTGCTCGGCAACCGAGCAGCGGCAGGATGAAGTGCGGCGGCTGGCGCGCGAGGCCGATGCGATTGTGGTGGTAGGCGGCCGCGACAGCGCCAACACGGTCCGCCTCGCCTCCATCGCCCGGGAGTGTGGCGCGCTGACACAGCATGTGGAGACCGAGGCCGACATCGACTGGCCGGCGCTTGAGCGCTGCCGGACGGTCGCGGTAACCGCGGGCGCCTCGACGCCGCACTGGATGATCCGGCGGGTAGTCGACCACCTGCAGGCCCTCGCGCAACAGCAGAGCCATACCGCGCGCGGGTTCGCCGAGCAGCTCTTCGATGCGGTCACCTACCTGAACTTCATCGTGGCGGTGGGTGCGGGGGCCATGTACTACGTCTCGTGCGCGCTCCAGGGCATCGCCTACCGCCTGTCGGGCTCACTCCTGGCGTTCCTGTACTTCCTCTCGATGTATCTCTGGAACAGCCTCGCCAACCTCGAGCGCACCCAGCACCTCGGCCTGCAGCGATACCGTTTCTACCGCGGTCACCGCGCCCTGCTCTTCGCACTCGCCGGGCTGTGCATCGCCTCACTCCTCGCGTTCAGCTTCTTCGAGTCGCGCCTGCTGTTCTACCTCATGCTGTTTGCGACCGCCGCCGGCTCCGCCTACCACGTGACAATCGTGCCACGGTTCCTGCGGCGCATCGTCCCCTACAGCAACCTCCGCGACGTCCCGACCTCCCGCGACCTGTTCGTGGCACTGGCGTGGGGAATCCTGCTGACGCTCATTCCGCACGTGCTCGGCGGGCGCATCGAACTCACGGCCCACACCGCACTGACGTTCATCTGGGTATTCTCCCTCGCCTACCTCCGCTCGCTGATATTCGACCTGCGCGACATCGAGGGTGACCGGATCATGGGCCGCGAAACGCTGGTGAGCATCATCGGTGAGCGCCGCGCCCGCAGCGGCGTGCTGATCGCGATGCGCCTGCTGCTCGTGGTGGTCGTCGCCTATGCCGCCATCGACATCTTCGGCACCCGCGGTCTCAGCTCCTCGGGGACTGCCCTGCTGTTCCAGTTGCCCGTACTGCTCTACCTCTACCTGTTCGAGCGCCACAACCGTACCCACGGCATACGCCGGGCATCGGTGTTCACGGCCCTGATGGACCTGCTGTTCGTGTGTGCCGGGATACTGGCCGTGCTGGGGAGTCTGGTTACCCCGCCATGAAGGTATGCATATGGGCGGCTGCCTGTCGTGTGAACCAGTCGCGCTTCCGTTGGTCACGAAGCGCCAACTCGTCGCACGCCGGCAACGAGGGGAACCGCGCAACAACCGCGGCGGCGAAGAGACCCGCCTGAGGGGCCAGCGCGCAACTGGGCGACTTGGCCTTGAACACGAAGCCGTGCAGACCCAGTGAGGAGATCCTGTCGAGACGGCCCTGGATCCACTCCCGCATGCGATCCGTGAGATCCACGCCGGTGTCGACTGTCACCAGCCGCGGGGCGTGCGGACTGCCCACCAACTCCATCGGCTCGCGCGGGATACCCAGGCCGCACTCGGTCTCGGGGCAGACGGGTACCCACTCGACACGCTTCCCGAGTTCGTCCCTCAGCCACGTGTCGAGTTTGTTCCCGCCGTCGTAGCGGACATTCTGCCCCAGCAGGCAGGCGCTGATTCCGATGCGGGGTGTGGGCATGTCCCAGGAAAGATACGCTGCGGGACCGTGGGATCAGGGTAGCACCAGAAACTGCCGGATGGGCGCCGAGCCCTGCCCGCCAAGCTGCACAACTATGCCGCCGCTGGAGACGTGGGTACCCTTGGGCAGCCGCCTGCCGCGACAGTCGAACAACTGCATGTCAGTCGCGTACGAAGAGCTGTTGGCTGGGAGGCGCACCAGATGCTCACCCACCCTCGCAAGAGGATGTCCCGTGCCGCCTGCTGCGCGAACCTGCGGAGCAACACCGTCTGGTCCACCATTCACGATCCAGAGAGTGTCTTCAGGCAGCGCGACAACGAGCGTATCACCAAGCGTCCAGGCACCACCCGAACTGCATGCTGCTGCAAGCCACGTCTGAGAGCCGCCACAGAACGAGAAGAGGGTCATGCCCGCGTACTGGCACGTTGCATGAACGTTCAGCGACTCCTGGTTGAGTACAATCGTGAGCGTGCTGTCACTGAGACGAGGACTGGCTCCACCCACCTGGTTCAAGGCCCTGCCGTATAGAACTGTGGAGGACGGCCACGTGACGGGAATATCGAAGAGGTCGAGTCGCGCCCCCAGACTGTCGCCGTGCAGCACAATCGAAGGCACCACATGGTTGCCGTCTGCATCGGACAGCCCTATGCTGAGTTCGACGTTGTCGACCCGGTAGTACCCCCACGGGTCCCCGTTCACGCTGGCCTGCAATTCGGAAGGGACAAGGCGGGCAAAGCCAGTGGAAGTATCACGGTAGGTGAAGGCCGAAGTCGTCAGACAACTGCCCAGAACGCGGACGCCTGAGCCGCCGCCACCGCGTACCAGTCGTCCCGCGCGTGGAGCCACTGCAGGTATCGAGTAGTCAGCCCACGAGTCGCCGTCATTCACCAGCAGGAGGCCGTTGTCGCCAAGTGCGAGAGAACCATCGATGTAGCGGAGCGCCTCCCCGGCGGCTTCGTGCTCTCTTTGCCACTCGGTACCCGATACTCTTCGGTAGATACTCCCGCCTGCCGTGCCGACGCAGCCCTCCCCGTAGCAGAGCATATGCCCATCCTGCCCGAACGCCGTGTCACAAACAGTGGCGGGCGAGACAGGGGCCGCCTGATAGTCCCAGAGCCGCAGCAGCCCGTTCGTTCCGAGGATAACCAGTTCGCACCGGTCCGGGTCCTGGCTGAGCCCTGTGATACGCTGACCCGAACGTGTGGGAGGCACTGGCACCGTGTCCGCTCGTTGCACGTGCACGGTGCATGCAGCGGTGCGTTCATACCATGGACCAGTCAGGAGAGCTGTCGCGCGAAGAACCGCTGACGTGTCCTCAAGTGCAACGGCCACCTGAACAAGCAGGGAATCGTACAAGGGAGTGTAACCCAGTCGCTCAAGAGACAGCAGGAG
>CAZJJT010000200.1:6640-7827 GCA_964546395.1 uncultured Fibrobacterota bacterium | reverse complement strand
TAGCAAGGACGACCCGTTCGCGGACACTGCTCAGCGCTCGCCCAAGCTTCTCTTCACTGTCGGTATAGCCGCGCGCCGAGTCGAAGTAGGTAACACCGCAGTCGCATGCCGCCTGCAGGATCCGCATGGCTTCGTTGATGTCACTTACACGCTGGATGGGAAGGGCACCGAAGCCGGTGCGGCTGACTCTCAGACCCGTGCGGCCAAGGATCGCATGTTCCATGGAGACCGAAAATGCTTCACGCCGGACCTCCCGGCGCGAATCACTCGAGCGCTTCGGTCAACTCGTCCAGCGCCCGGTCCAGCAGCCCGGTGTCAGGCAGAGCGTTGGGCACCGGCAGCGCCCGAAGGGCCGCAAGGGCTTCACCGAGGTCAAACTGCTGCTGGTGCCGGCACACTGCCCGCCCCAACTGCGCCATCCGCCGGCAGAGGTATTCCTGTTCGGTCTGCCCGGGCGTGGGGACAAGAACCGCAGTCCGGTTCAGCGAGGCCAGTTCCATGATGGTGGTGTATCCCCCGCGGCACACGATCGCCTTCGCCGAGCACATCAGGGCATGCAGACGCTCGCCCGGAAGGTGTGAGACGAATGTCACCGTACCCTCGACCCGCCGGTCCTGGTGAAGCCCGGGGGTGCCCAGGACCACGAGTGCCCGCCCCGCAAACCCCTTCGCTTGCCGTTCCACCAGCCTCTCGAGGACCGTACGCTGCGGCTCCGGCCCCGATACCATCACGAGCAGATCCAACGGCTGCTCACGCACACCGGCTGGTGCCGGCCCGGCAAACCGCGACAGTGGTCCGACGAAGCGGGCCTTGGCTGGAAGAGCGTAGGCGCCGCTCAGCGCGCCGCTCAGGTTGTCTGGGCCGGGGATATCGGGTATCCACACCTGGTCAAACGGCCCCATCAGCGCCCGGTGCGCCCTGAACGCCGCGTACGAGAGCCATCGCAGGGGAAGCGGCAGGCTCACGCACACCTGGTGGGTGATATAGACGCTGCGGACCGCCCCGCCCCCCGTGCCCCGCCGTGCATAGGCCCCGAAGCGGTTGTCGGAGATGACGCACTGGGTCCGGTGCCTGCGTACCAGCAGTTCGATCTGGGCGTGCTCCTGCCAGGCACACCACAGGACCCTGAGGCCGATCCACGGGAGCCGGGCATAGAACCCGAGGAGTCCTGAAGCGTACCGAATATT
>CAZJJT010000200.1:1961-6630 GCA_964546395.1 uncultured Fibrobacterota bacterium | reverse complement strand
ATACCTAACTATTTGTTCGATAATGAGTTGCGGAAACTCATCTGCCAGCACCCGCGCGGGGGGCCCCTCTGCCGCCAGCACCACCTCGTGGCCCCGCGACAGCAGCCCCCGGACCACCGGTATGCACCGGGTGGCGTGGCCGAGCCCCCAGTCCAGAGGGGCAACCAGGAACCGCCCCGGAGTGCCGTCAGCCGCTCTCATGTCCCAGCCAATATAGCATGGGAGCGTATCATAGGTATATTTGCCCCTCACCGTTTGCCTGCACGGCAGGCGGCCCACCCAACCTTCCGGGAGGTAACCCCATGGCCTCAGCAACCCTCCACAAGTACGGGAAGTTCAACGAGCAGGAGCGTACGTTTGAGCTCGTGAATGAACCGCCGCGCAAATGGGTCAACCTTCACTACAACAGGATCGGTGAACACGAGTTCTACTCCGAGATCACGAACATCGGCGACGGGTACACGTGGGTCCGCGACGGCCAGGGGCGCACGTGCGTGCTGGTGAACTACGACGGCAAGTACCTGTACGTGCGTGATGATGAGACCGATACGGTGTTTTCGCCGTGGGGACAGCCGGCGCCGGAAGAGACCACGAACAGGGTCTGCCGGTATCATGCGGCCAAGACCGAGATCTGCGGCACCGCCAAGGGGCTCGAGGTCACCCAGCGGGTGTTTGTGCCGGCAGAGCACACCGCCGAAGCCTGGACGGTGACTGTCAGGAACAGGACGAGCCGCAAGCGCAAGGTGTCGGTGTTTGCCTACGCGATGTTCCAGCTCAGTGGCTGTGACCACGAGGGCAACGGCGTCTGGAAAGAGAACTTCGCCGAGGTGCACAAGGATATCTGCGGCGTGCTGGTCACCAACCGCAACGTGTCGGTACCCACCGAGCGCTACAAGGGGTTCATGGTGACGCTCAACAGCAGGGAGTACCGGGGCGGAACAGGGTACCGCGACACGTTCACACGCAGCGACTTCGGCTACGGCACCCCGAAGATTCTCTGGGGCTGGAACGCCGATAACAAGCCGGGGTTCGGCCCCGACTGCGCGGGCCTGGTGCAGGTCACGTTCACAATCAAGCCCCGCGGAACCGTGCGTGCCGACTTCCTTCTCGGGCAGACCACGGGTATCGAGGACGTGAAGAAGATTCGCTCGAAGCTCAGCCCGGAGAAGCTCGACGAGTTGTGCGCTGAGCAGGTAGCGCGGGAAGAGCAGCGGATGGAGCGGTTCACGGTCGACATCGGCAACAAGTCGCACAACGGGCTGATCAACCATTTCCTCAAGAAGCAGCTCTACTCCTACCTTATGAACAAGAGCGGATTCCGTGACAACTTGCAGGTCGACAACGCGATCTGCCTGTTCGACGGGCAGGTGGCGCAGGACAACGTGCTTCGCGCCCTCGCGTCGCAGTACGCCAACGGCTCGGTGCCGCACGGGTTCCGCCCGCTCAACCGGCTCCAGTACGCCGACAAGCCGGCGTGGATCATGCTGACCGTTCCCGGGCTCGTGCAGGAGAGCGGCGACTTCTCGCTGCTGCAGCGGCAGGTCCCCTACTTCGAAAGCAGTGACAAGGGTACCGTGTGGGACCACATGCTGCGCGCGATGCGGTTCCTGGCGGCGGACCTCGGCGCCAACGGGCTGTGCAACCAGCACCATGCCGACTGGAACGACGGGCTCGAGGCCACGCCGGAGTCGGGAGAACGCGAGAGCGTGATGGTCACTCAGCAGTTGTGCTACGGGCTGAAGCAGGTGACGATGCTTGCGGACCGAATCGGTGACGCAGGGGTGGCGCTCGAAGCGCGGCAGATGTACGATACGTTCGCCAAGCGACTCAACGAGGTGGCATGGGACGGGGAATGGTACGTGCGCACGGTCTGCGGTGACGGCTACCGGATCGGCTCGAAGGACAACAAGGAAGGCAAGATATTCCAAAACACGCAGAGCTGGGCGGTGCTCTCGGGGATCGCCGATGAGCAGCGCGCGCGCTCGTGCATGGCCGCGGTCGACAAGTACATCGAGACCGACCTCGGCTACCGTATCTGCTACCCGGCATACAGCGAGTACGATCCACGCGTGGGGAAGATGAGTAACTCGATGCCGGGACACGTGGAGAACGGCGGGTGCTACTGTCATGCGGCCGGGTTCAAGGGCGTGGCGGACTGCGTGCTGGGACGGCCGGAGCAGGCATGGCGCACGTTCATCAAGAACTCGCCCGACAGCCCGTGGAACCCGATCGCACAGTCACGCATGGAACCGTTCAGCTTCACCAACTCGTTCTCGCAGGTCCCCATGGTGTACGGCCTGTCGGGCTACCCGTGGCGTACGGGCACGGCGGGGTGGATGACCGTGCTGCTGGTGGAGTGGATCCTCGGCGCGCGACGCTCGCTGGACGGGCTGCTGGTTGCCCCGTGCCTGCCAAAGGCACTCAAGAAAGCGCGCGTGCGCCGTTCCTTCCGCGGTGCCGTATACGATATCCGCCTCGACAACAGCGCCGGCAAGTGCCGGGGCGCACGCGAGGTCACTGTCGATGGCCAGAAAGTCGACGGCAACGTGCTGCCCCTGTTCACCGAGGGCGAGCACAGAGTAACAGTGAAGATATAGACAGGACAACCGTATGCCTCTCAGCGAAACGCTCAAGCGCGAACACAAGGTACGCACCGGGATTACCCACGGCGGGATCGGCACCGGCGGAATCGAACTCGGCAAGGACGGTGTGTTTCGTCACTGGCACATAGTCAACAACGCCCCGTTTGGCGGCGGGCCCGAACTGGGCGGCCCCGAGTGGCGCGACAACGGCCTGTTGTTCTTCGTGGTGCGCTACCAGGTGCAGGGCGAGGAGCCCCGCATGAAGGTGCTGCAGATCGACGAGGGCTCGGAAGTGGCCGCGATCCCCAATCACGTGTACACGGTGCCCTGGATCACCGGCGTCGACCGCATCGACTGTGAAGCCACGTTCCCCTACTCGCGGCTGCGGTTCACCGATGCCGACATGCCGCTGGAAATCGAGCTGGAGGTCTGGTCGCCGTTCATTCCGCACAATCCCGCGGACTCGGCACTTCCCGGCATCTTCTTCGACTTCACGGTGAAATCCACGTCGCGCAAGCCGGTCGATGTGCTCCTGCTGGGCAACATGCGCACCCTCACCGGCTACGATGTCGAACGGAAACGTTACAAGAGCACGGTGCACGACATGCAGCGCGGCCGGTTGTTCGAGTCGACCGCCGAACTGCTCGATCCGGCACACGAATCCTGCGGCACCCAGGCCCTTGCCTCGCTGTCCGCCGACTCGTGCTACTACCTTGGCTGGGAACACCGCCATCCCTACTACGAGATCCTCATCCGCAGTCGCCGCCTGCCCGACATTGACGATACGCAGGGGCGCAACTGGCGCAAGGATGAGGCCACCGGTGAGGCGCTGGCACGCGGACGGGCCATGAGCACGATCGGTGTGGCGCGGCGCCTCAAACCCCGTACCACACTCCAGCATTCGTTCATCATGACATGGCATTTCCCCAACCTGTACGCCGATGCCACGCGGAAAGTCAAAGCGGCGGGCGCGGACAAACCGGAGCGCATCGAGAGCTACTACTACACCAACTCGTTTCAGAACGCCGCCGAGGTCGCAGGGCACATGAATCTCGAGCGGAAACGTCTCGAGGAGCAGACCCGCCGGTTCCACACGCAGTTCTACGACAGCTCGCTGCCGCTGTTCGTCCTCGACCAGGTCAACTCGCACCTCAACACGTTCGTCACCAGCGCCTGGTTCACCCGTGCGGGGGATTTCGGGGTACAGGAAGGGATGAACCCCGAGGGGAACTTCGGACCGCTCGCGACGATCGACGTGGCGATGTACGGGGCAGTCATGGCGGCGGCGCTGTTCCCCGAGCTTGACAAGAACATGATGCGCGCGCACATGCGCCTCCAGCGGCCCTCGGGCGAAGTCTGCCACGGTATCGGCCGCAACTTCGCGATACACGACGTGAACGAAGGAGTGCACAGCCGTCTCGACCTCCCCAGTCAGTATATCCTCCTCGCGCTGCGCGGCTACGCCTGGACCGGTGACCGCGAGTACCTGGCCGAGATGTGGCCCTCGGTGAAGAAGGCAATCGAGTATGTGCTGCGCGACCGTGACATGAACGGCGACCTGCTGCCCGACATGGAAGGCGCGATGTGTACGTACGACAATTTCCCCATGTTCGGCGCCGCGTCCTACGTGTCATCACTGTGGCTCGCGGCCCTGGCGTTCGCCGTGCGCGCCGCCGAGGCACTCGAAGACGCTGAGGCGAAGCGAACATACGAGGAGCTGTTGCGCAAGGGGACCGCCGTCTTCGAGGACAAACTGTGGAACGGCTCCTACTACCGGCTGTACAACGACGTTGGCGGGAAGCGCGGCGACAAGGATGAAGGGTGTCTTACCGACCAGGTAATCGGCCAGTGGGCGGCCCACCAGGTGGGTGACATGAGCCTGCTCGACGACAGCCGCGTGCACACCGCGCTCAGGACAATCATGCGCCTGGCCTACAAGCCTGACTACGGCCTGCTCAACTGCCGCTGGCCCGGAGACCGGTTCCTGCACGATGTCGACAAGAACTGCTGGTCCGACCAGGCCAACACCTGCTGGACCGGGGTTGAGCTCGCGTTCGCGTCGTTCCTCATGTACGAGGGCATGACCG
>CAZJJT010000200.1:0-1951 GCA_964546395.1 uncultured Fibrobacterota bacterium | reverse complement strand
GCAACGTCGACCAGCGCTACCGCAAGGCCGGCATGTACTTCGACCATCAGGAGTTCGGGGGCCACTACTTCCGCGCGATGTCGGCGTGGGGCATCGTCAACGCGGCGCTCGGGCTGGCGATCGACGGGACCCGGTACGCGTTCGCCCCGCGTGTCGCCGGCGCCACGGTCCGGCTGTTCTTCTCGCACGGCAGCGGCACCGCGCACTACCGCCGCAAGGTGCTGAAGACAGTTGAGACGATCGCTGTGGAGGTACACGAGGGGCAGATCGCGTTCACCGAACTGCGCCTGCATCTGTCGCGTCGGCGCGGCGCGGCGGCCGAGGTGAAACTGGGCAAGGCCCGGGTGAAGGTTGACTGCACGTTCGAGGACAAGGGCAGAACGCTCGTGGTCCGCACGGCCTCGCCCGTCGCCATCGGCGCCGGACGGACGCTGACGATTGCTATCAGGTAGCTGTACCGTTTCCGTACCCGTTTGTGCAGGAGTTCCCATTGCCAGTGACTTCCCCGCGTCTTCTCTTCGCCGCATGCGTTGCGGCAGCCCTCGTGCCGGCGCCCGCCACCGCGACTCTCCGTCTCGGCTCCCTGTTCAAGGATCACATGGTGGTACAGCGCGACGTTGCTGTGCCGGTGTGGGGGTGGTCGGAGCCGGGCGCGAAAGTAAGAGTCACTCTCGGCGAACGCAGAGCGAAGGCCAGGGCGGGCGACGACGGGAAATGGATGGTGTGGGTGAAACCGCTCGACGCCGGCGGGCCGTTCACGCTGACCGTGGTTGCCGACGATACGATCGTGGTAAACGACGTGCTGTGCGGTGAAGTCTGGATCTGCTCAGGGCAGTCGAATATGCAGTGGCCGGTCGAGGAGTCCGGCAGCCCTGCCGAGGAAGTGGCACAGGCACACTGGCCCCGCGTCCGCATGTTCAGCGCCACGCGCACCGTCGCACGCCGGCCCGTGGACACCTGTGCGGGCAGCTGGGCTCCCGCCACGTCCGAACACGTCGCCCATTTCTCGGCTGTCGGGTACTACTTCGGCCGCGAACTGCACAAGGCCCTTGCGGTCCCTGTCGGGCTGATCCACACTTCGTGGGGCGGCACACCCGCCGAAGCGTGGACCACCGAGGAGTCGCTGCGCGCCAACCCCGACCTCGCGCCCATATTCGAGGCGGTAGCGCAGGCCAGGAAGGAGGGCGCCGCGGCGGCTGAGAGATACGAAGAGACGATGGCGAAGTGGGAAGCGGCGGTGCAGGTGCTGCGGGACGAGAACGGACGCCTGCCGGAACGCCAGGTTGACACCGGCAACAAGGGGTTCACCGACGGGTGGGCAGCGGCTGACGCCGACGAGGCCGAATGGGACCCTATCTCGCTCCCCGGCCTCTGGGAGCGTACCGCGCGCATCGATATCGACGGGGCGCTGTGGTTCCGGCGCACAGTCACGGTCCCCGAAGAGTGGGCCGGCAAGGAACTGCGCCTGTCGCTCGGCCCAATCGACGACTTCGACGTGACGTACTGGAACGGGATCAAGGTGGGGTCAACCGGTCCCGAGACGCCGAACTTCTGGGCCGCGAAACGGGTGTACACGGTACAGCCCGAGATCGTGGTTGCGGGGCCCACGGTCATTGCGGCCAGAGTCTTTGACCACTGGGGGGGCGGTGGGTTCTCGGGACGTGAGACGGAGATGACGCTGGTGCCGGTGGAAGACGGTTCGTGGACGCCGATCCAGCTGGCCGGCGAATGGAAGTACCGTATCGAACGTGAACTTCCGCCGCTCATGCCTCCCGCCCGGCGCATGGAGTTCCCGCCACAGAACGAGCCGGCGCTGCTGTACAACGCCATGGTCCACCCGTTTGTGCCGTATGCCGTGAAGGGCGCGGTGTGGTACCAGGGCGAAGCGAATGCCGATCGGGCGAAGCAGTACCGCACGCTTCTTCCCACGATGATCGCCGACTGGCGCAGG
>CAZJJT010000199.1:0-7845 GCA_964546395.1 uncultured Fibrobacterota bacterium | reverse complement strand
CTACCTCGTGGCGCCAGGCGACAAGCTGGTCGTGAAGATCGCGGGCGCGCGCGGGCTCGTCGGCTGCGCGGTCCTGCGTTTCGCCGATATCTTCGGCCAGGTTGTACAGCCGCAGCGAATTATCCTCGAAGAACTCGGTGAGCTTGTAGTCCCCCGCCCGCATCGAACACCCCGGGGTCCCGCCCTGGTTGCTGTAGTGCGGGTAGTGCCAGAATAGTGCCTCCCGGGCCGGCGCCCCTCCTCCCTCCAGCAGCGGCAGGATACTGACCCCGTCACAGTGCTGCTGCGGCAGCAGCGGCAGGCCCGCAGCCTCGAGGAATGTCGGGTAGAAATCGGTTGACGTGACCGGTACGCTGCAGCGGCTCCCCGCGTTCACCCTCGAGGGCCACCGCACGAGCAGCGGCTCCCTCGTCCCCCCGTCCTCCATCCACCCTTTCCCCTCGGCCAGCGGTGCGTTGGTGGTCGGTGAACCCTCGGCGGTGGCAAGCCCGCCGTTGTCGGAGAAGAACACCACAATCGTGTTGTCGTCGAGCCCGTTGTTCCGAAGCGCCTCGAGTACGCGCCCGATATTCGTATCCAGGTTCTCCACCATCGCGGCATACTTCGGATCCGACTGCAGCAGCCGCCGTCTCACGCGCTGCTCCCGCTTGTGGATACAGGGCATCAACCCGCCCAGCTCGAACGTTTCCTCTTTGTCAAGACCAAGGTCCGCTGCGTTCGCGCGGTACTTCTCCACGCGCGCCGGGGGGGCCTGTCTGGGCACGTGCACCGCGTCGTGGCTCAGGTTCATTAAGATGGGGCGCCCGCGGTCGCGCCGCTCCAGCAGCCCGATCGCTTCATCGGTGATCCGGTCGGTCAGGTACTCCCCCTCCGGCCCCTCGGTCAGCGTCGGTATCCCGTACGGACTCCAGTACCCCTTGTGCGGCATCCCCCAGTCGCACCCGCCGATATTCACCTCGAAACCGTGCCGCTCCGGCCAGGTGCGCTGGCCACCCAGGTGCCACTTGCCCACGTGCCAGGTCTGGTAGCCGGCCGTGCGGAGTGTGGTCGCCAGTGTCACTTCGCTCAACGGCAGTTCGTGGAAATACGGCACATCGCACAGCCGCCCCACCGTGTGCCCCCCGATAAACTGGGTCAGGCCGAGACGCGCCGGGTACCGGCCGGTGAGAATGCTCGCGCGCGTAGGCGAGCAGACCGTGCACGACGCGTACGCGTCCGTAAACAGCATCCCCTGGCCCGCCAGCCGATCCAGGTTCGGCGTCTCGTAAAACGTACTGCCGTAGCAGCCCGCATCCCGCCACCCCATGTCGTCAATCAGTATGAACAGTATGTTCGGCATCCCCGCCACAGCGCTCCTCCAATCATCAATCTGCAATCATCAATCTGCAATCATCAATCTGCAATCTACACGCATCAATCTGCAATCTCCAATCATCAATCTGCACGCATCAATCTGCAATCTCCAATCATCAATCTGCAATCAGATATCTATGGCTCCAGTCCTGCATCACCGGCTGGTACCCCATCTTCATCAGGTCGCGCCGCATCTCCTCGAGCGTCCGCGTGTCGGCAATCTCGAACTGTGCTGTCGACGAGTCGCCGTCCGCCCGTCCGCCCACCGCGGTCGACACCCCCGCCGACATCTTCGTAACCCCCATCGGCAGGATCGCGTTGCGGAACGCCCGCGACTCGCGTGTCGACACCGTCAGACCCACCGTGGGGAACACGACCCGCAGCGCCGTAAGGAACTGCACGTACTGGCGGTCGGTAACCGGAAACGCAATCGGGAAATCGGCCACGAGCGGCCGCATGCGCGGCAGCGCAATCGAAAACTCCACCCCCGGGTACTTCCTGCGAAGCGCGTCGAGGTGCCGCGCCGCGGCAACCACTTCACTCACCGGCTCGGCCAGCCCGAGCAGCGGCCCCACTGTCACCGCATGCATGCCGGCTTCGCACGCCCGCTCCGGCGTGGCATACCGGTAGTCGTAGTCGCTCTTCGGACCGCCTTCGTGCAGCCCGGCGTATACCTTCCGGTCGTACACTTCCTGGTACAGTGTCAGGCTGTCAACCCCGGCCTGCACCAGCGCGGCGTACTCCTGCTGCTCCAGCGGGTACACTTCGATCGCGATTGCCGAGAAGAACTCCGCGCACACCCGCACGGCGTCGGCCAGATACTCGGGCGGCGCCTTGCGGCGCGACTCGCCGGTGAGCAGCAGCACGTGCCGCATGCCGGTGGCGGCGATACGCTCGCACTCCGCACGAATCTGCGCCGGCTCCAGATGGCGGCGTTCGACATCGTACTGCCGCGCGAACGAGCAGTAGCGGCACCGGTTGTCGCAGTAGTTGGAGATGTAGAGCGGGGTAAACAGCTGCACCACGTCGCCGAAGTGACGCTTGGTCAGTTCGTGCGCGCGTTGCGCGAGCCGCTCCAGCGCCTTCGCCCCGGCTTCCGAGAGCAGCACCGGGAGGTCGTCGAGCTCCGCCCGCGCCTTGCCCAGCACCCGTTCTACATCCCGTGCCGTGTGCATCGGCTACTCCAGAAACCCGGTGAGCGGTGAGGACGAGTGCGCGTTGCGCGACACCGCGCCCAGGCCTGCGCGGTACGCGGTCCTGCCGGCTTGCACGGCAAGCCGGAACGCGCCCGCCATCGCAACCGGATCGGCGCTCGAGGCGATCGCCGTGTTCAGCAGAATCGCGTCGACCCCGATCTCCATGGCTTCCGCGGCCTCGCTCGGCCGCCCGATCCCCCCGGCCACGATCACCGGCACGTCGATCTGGTCCACCCGGATCTCCACCAGCTCGCGCGTGCGGAACCCCCGGTTGCTGCCGATGGGCGCCCCCAGCGGCATCACCGCCTTCGCCCCCGCCTCCACCAGCCGCCGCGCCGCGTACAGGTCGGGAGTCATGTACGGGAGCACCACGAAACCTTCGGCAGCCAGCACCCGTGTCGCCTCGATTGTCTCGGCGTTGTCGGGAAGCAGGTAGGTGCTGTCATTCACCACTTCGATTTTCACCCAGTCGCCGCACCCCGCTTCGCGGGCCAGCCGCGCCAGGCGGACCGCCTCGGCGGCCGTGCGCGCCCCCGAGGTGTTCGGGAGCAGAATCTTGCCTTCCGGCACGTGGGTGAGAATGCTGTCCGCGGGGCGGTCGAAATCGATTCGCCGAAGCGCCACGGTGATGATGTCGCACCCGGCGGCCTCGAGGACTGCCGGTATCAGCCGATCGTCGCGGTACTTGCCCGAGCCGGTAATCAGCCGCGAGCGGACCTCGACTCCCGCAATCACCAGAGGGTCATCCACCACTACCCGCCTCCCACAAACCGCACGATCTCGACGCAGTTGCCCTCCGCCAGCACCGTGCTCGCAAACTCGTCACGTTTCAGCACCCGGCCGTCGATCTCCACGGCCACCGCTCGCGGATCCACCCCGCGCCGCACCAGGTAGGCCTGGAGCGTCTCGCCCGCTCCCACGCTGTCTTCCACCCCGTTCACCCGGACACTCATGCACCCGCCTCTCGTGCGCTACTCCCGTTCACCCCGGACTGCCCGCGATTGTACACCGTGGCTCCCGGCGGCACCGAAGAGGTAATCCAGGTGTTGCCGCCCACCACCGCTCCCTTGCCAATCACCGTCGCACCGCCAAGTATCGTGGCATTCGCGTATATCACCACGTCGTCCTCCACATCCGGGTGCCGCTTCACCCCTTTCACCGGGTGCCCCTCCGCATCAAGCGGGAACGACAGCGCCCCGAGCGTCACCCCCTGGTACAACTTCACGTTCCGCCCGATACGACAGGTTTCGCCGATAACCACGCCGGTGCCGTGGTCGATGAAGAACCGCGGGCCGATGGTGGCGCCGGGGTGGATGTCGATACCGGTGCGGCTGTGCGCCCGTTCCGACATGATCCGCGGAATCAGCGGCACATCGAGTTCGTACAGCATGTGCGCCACGCGGTATGTCGCAATCGCTTCGATACACGGGTAGCTCAACACGATTTCGTCGGGCGACTTCGCCGCCGGGTCGCCCTCGTAGGCCGCCTTGACATCCTCCAGCAGCACCGCGCGTATCGCCGGCAGACCGACAATCAGCTCCCGCAGCGCGTTCTCGGCGCGGTCCTGGCAGTTGCAGCGGTCGCACTTGTCGTGCGGGCAGCGGTACTCGAACACGTTCCGTATCAGGCCCGCCAGGTGGAATGTCGTGTGCCTGATCGCGTCCTGGAGGAAGAAGCCCAGGTTCTCCTTGGTGACCCTCTCCGGGCTGTAGGCGCCCGGGAACAGCACGGCCAAGAGGTTGTCGAGCACGTCGTAAATCGAATTGCGCCCCGTCAGGTCAAGCCCGTCGGCAGTGTGAACGTTGAACCCGTTCAGGATACTGCCCTCGAGACGCTCCACCACCGAGGGCAGCTCGGTGTTCATCCACTCGTTGAGCCGCACCATGTGGCGTGCCGGCTTTCTAGTACGATCGCGTTTCATGGATATACTTGATCCATTGTGAGAAGAATTCGGTGCGATGCCCCCGCCAGGTGTTGATCGGCGCGTTGACATCGAAATGGCGCGGCTCGCTGACATCCTCCCGCCCCTTCGCCCGGTCGCGCCGGTACTCGGCAACCAGCCGCTCCGGCTCGTACTCCGGGTGCCCCAGGTGCGTCAGAAGGCGCCCGTCGCCGCTCTCGAAAATCGTGTACCCGCCCTCGTCGGCATGCGCCAGCAGGCGCACGTTCCCCGCCGCGGCCTCCCGCTCCATCACCGCGTCGTCCATGCCCGAGAAACGGCTCTGCGGGCAGTCGAACTCGTCATCCAGGTCGCCGGTGATACGATGGCTCCGCTCGAGGCTGCGCGTGCGGAACACCCCGAACAGCTTTGCCGGGTACACGACCTTCTCGATACCCATGAACCGTGCCAGCGCCAGTCCGCCCCAGCAGATGCCGAGCGTGGAGGGAATGTTGTTGCGGGCGTAGCGCAGTACCCGCTGCACTTCACTCCAGTACGATACCTCCTCGAACGGGATCTCCTCCACGGGCGCCCCGGTCACTATCAACCCGTCAAGGTAGTGATGCCGCACCGCGTCTTCAAACGGCACATACAACTGCCGCAGGTGCGCCGCATCGGTACTCGTGTACGTGTGGTCCTTCAGGCGTATGAACACGGGCTCGATCTGGATGACCGAACGGCCCAGCGGGTGAAGCAGCATGAACTCGTACGTCTCCGCCTTCGGCATGATATTCAGAATGCCGATACGAAGGGCCCGGATGTCCTCGTGCTGCGCCTCTTCCGGACTCACGCACGCCACCCGCGCCTGCGTCAGCGCTTCCCGCGCATGGTAGTCGTTGGAAATGACGACGGTCATGCGGCGCTCCGTGACGAGGTGTCCAGCGCGTGGTCGATGTCCGCACGGATATCGTCGATATGCTCGATCCCCACCGACAGCCGCACCAGGTCGGGCGTGATCCCGCCCGCCGCCTGCTGCTCCTGCGACAACTGCGAGTGCGTGGTGCTCGCGGGATGGATCGCCAGGCTCTTCGCGTCACCCACATTCGCCAGGTGCGAGAAGAGCTGGAGCGAATCGATGAACGCCTCGCCGGCCGGCCGGCCGCCCTTGATACCGAACACCACCATGCCGCCGAAACCGTTGCGCAGCAGCCTCGACGCCGTGGCATGCGACGGGTCGCGCTCCAGTCCCGGGTAGCGCACCCATGCCACCCGCGGGTGAGCCGCCAGGTGACGCGCCACCGCCAGTGCGTTGTCACAGTGCCGCTGCATGCGGAGCGCAAGCGTCTCTATCCCCTGCAGGAATATCCAGGCGTTGTCGGGACTGATACAGGCGCCGAGATTGCGCAGCGGCACCAGCCGCATGCGGACTATGAACGCCAGCGGGTTCAGCTCTCCCAGGTCACGCGCGTAGCGGACACCATGATAGCTCTCGTCGGGCTGGTTGTACAGCCGGAACTTCTCGTCGGTCCAGTTGAACCGCCCGCTGTCCACCACCACCCCGCCGATCCCGGTCCCATGCCCGCCAAGCCACTTGGTGAGCGAGTGCACCACGATATCGGCGCCGTGATCAATCGGACGCACCAGGTACGGCGTGGTAAACGTGGAATCCACCGCAAACGGAAGGCCGTGGGCATGGGCGACCTCGGCGATGGCACCGATATCGGCTATGTCCAGCACCGGGTTGCCGATAACTTCGCTGTACACCAGCCGTGTCTTCGCGTTGATCAGCCCGGCAAACGACTCCGGGTCCCTGCCGTCCGCGAAGCGCACCGTGATACCGAACTCGGGCAGGATATTGTTGAACATGGTGTACGAGCCGCCGTACAGGTTGACCGCCGACACGACTTCGTCACCCGCCGCGCACGTGTTGACCACGGTGTAGAACACCGCCGAAGTCCCCGAGGCGAGCGCCAGCGCGCCCGCGCCGCCCTCGAGCGCCGCCACCCGCTTCTCCAGTACGTCCTGCGTCGGATTCATCAACCGCGTGTAGATATTCCCCGGCTCCTTCAGGGCGAACAGGTCTGCCGCGTGTGCCGTGTCCCTGAACACGTAGGAACTCGTGCGGTGCACGGGTGTGGCACGTGCCCGCGAATCGTCGAGCTGCAGTCCGGCGTGAAGGGCGAGGGTTTCGATATGCTGGGAAGACATGGCATGCTCCGGAAACAGACGAAAATACATGCTGATGGCCGGACACCCGTCCGGCGCTGACACCGACGAGCTACGGCTGCTCCCCAAACACCCACGTCGACAGGTACCGCTCTCCCGTGTCGCACAGCACAGTCACGACTGTCTGGCCCTTGTGTTCGGGGCGGCTCGCGACACGCTGGGCGGCAGCCACGTTGGCGCCCGCCGAAATCCCCACCAGCAGACCCTCCTCGCGCGCCAGCGTCCGCGTCATCGCCCCCGCCTCGTCGGCGCTCACCGCAATCGCCTCGTCGTACAGCGCCGTATCCAGCACACCGGGCACGAACCCCGCCCCGATCCCCTGAATCCGGTGCGGTCCCGGCGTGCCCCCCGACAGCACCGGCGACTCGAGCGGCTCCACCGCGTAGAGGCGCACCGAGGGCTTCTTCTCCCTGAGGAACCCGCCCGTCCCGGTGAGCGTCCCTCCCGTGCCCACGCCGGCCACGAACACGTCAACCCCACCCCCCGTGTCCTCCCAGATCTCGGGACCCGTGGTAAGACGGTGGATAAGGGGGTTGGCCGGGTTGTCGAACTGCATCGGCATGAAGCTCCCCGGCCGTTCGGCGACAATCTCGCGCGCCCTGTCGATAGCCCCCTTCATGCCCTTGTCTGCCGGGGTGAGCACCAACTCCGCCCCCAGGGCCTTGAGCAGCTTGCGCCGCTCCACGCTCATCGACTCGGGCATGGTCAGTACCAGCCGGTACCCGCGCGCCGCGGCCACGAACGCCAGCGCAATACCCGTGTTGCCGCTGGTCGGCTCGACTATCAGACCGTCCGGCACAAGCCTGCCATCCTTCTCGGCCACCCGCACCATCGACAGCCCGATGCGGTCCTTGACGGAGTGCAGCGGGTTCATGAACTCGCACTTGCCGTACACCTCCGCCCCCGACTCCTCCGAAGCCCGCCGCAGCCGTACCAGCGGCGTGCTGCCCACCAACTCAGTCACATCCCTCGCCGGCTTCATCCCCACCGTCCCTTCTCCTCAGATTGCGTATTCGTCTCCGCCCGATCCGCGCGAACGGTCCACCAGGTCCTGCAGCGACACGCTCCGCAGCACCTCCTCCTGCGCCCGCTTCAACCGCTCGTACACGTCGCGCATGGCACACCACTGCCCCCGCGGGCAGCGCTCACTGTCACGCGTGCAGTCCACCGGCGCCACCCCCCCGTCCTACT
>CAZJJT010000198.1:0-7861 GCA_964546395.1 uncultured Fibrobacterota bacterium | reverse complement strand
AGTTCGGGCAAACCGTCACTGAACCCGAAGTCCCAAAGCACCGCGGTGCCGGCGCTGCACTCGACGTCGCTCGTGCGGGCATGGAATGCAAACGTGCCGCACCCGCCGGCAACGACGCGCGGGAGCGGCAGGCCGTCGGACTCGAGGCGGTTCCGCAACGCTCGTACCGGCACCATCTCGCGTTCGAACTGCAGCTTGCGCCTGCTGAGGTCAGGATCGTGCAGGTGACCGTCGTAGATGTGCAGGCCACCGGCCACGAGGCCCGGGGAGTTGGCGATCAGTGCATACAGCCGCGCGGCCTCATCCCCGGGGGCGATGCCCGTGCGGTGCATGCCACTGTCGATGTCGAGGAGCGTACTCAGAGAGATGCCGGCCGCGGCGGATGCCTGCGAGAGCCGACAGATCGCTCGCTCGTCATCGACAATCGTCGAGAAACTGCAGCTGGGGTACGCACGGCAGAGAGCGACGAGCCGCTGAACAGTGGGACCGAGCGGCTGGTAGGCCAGCATGACATCGCGCGCGTCGCACTGGGCGAGCATCTCCGCTTCGGCGATCGTGGCGCACTTGAACTTCGTTACGCCCTGCTCCATGAGCAATCCCGCCACCTCCCGGGTCTTGCTCGTCTTCACGTGGGGGCGCAGCAGCGACGGGCTGCCGCGCAGAGCGATCATGCGCCGGACATTCTCGCGGATGCGCGCAGGATACACCAGCAACGCAGGTGACGGCAGGTCGGCGGCATTGCTGACTGCGTACCACGGAGAGCTCATGCTATCTCCACAATGGCTTCGATCTCGACGGCGATGTTGCCGGGCAGGGAAGTCATGCCCACGGCGCTGCGTGCCCCCACGCCGTTCTCTCTGCCGAACACATCGGCGAACAGCTCACTGCAGCCGTTGATGACGGCGGGGTGGTCAGCGAACTCGGGAGTGCAGTTGACCATACCGAGCACTTTGACCACGCGTTTCACCCGGTTGAGACTCCCCAGTCCCGACCGCAGCGTGGCCAACAAAGAGAGACCCGTCTGTCTCGCCGCGTCCCTGGCCTGTTCGAGGGTGAGCTCGGCGCCGGTGCGACCCGTTATCAGGGTTCCGTCGCTCAACTTTGGCCCGTGTCCCGACAGGTACACCATGGTACCGGCTGTCACCATGGGCATGTAGACGCCCACGGGTTGGGGAGCAGGGGGGAGCACGATCCCGAGTTCCGCTATGCGCGACTCTGCGTCCATGTTCGCTTCGCCTTGTCTGAGGTGGACTTCCTGCACACACTGCTGCGAACATAACGGTACACTGGCGTAGGGGTTGCCGCCATGTCGTAAGAGTGCGTACTGTAGCACTATTGTTCTATATTGGTGCAGGCGAAGGAGGTCGATGGTGCTCTTTGGCGAGCCCTACGAGTCCACAACAGACCTGGTGGCGTGCCACATCGCTTCGAAGGAGACGGTCCCCGCAGGTACCCACGTCCACGCCCCGCACCCGTCCGATTGTTTTGCGCTCTTGCACTTTCGCTCTGCTGGAAGGGTGGCAATTGAGGAGCATCACCAGGGCGTGCACGGGTCAGGGTGCGTGTTGCTGCCCCCGGGCGTATGGTGGGAGTTCAGTGGCGATGAACTGGCCTTGGGCTATGACCGTATCGATATCCGCGGGCCACGCGCCGAGGGTATCGTTGCGCGCAGCGAACTGCCTGTCTGCAGGCCGTTCTTCCCGGGCATCTTCCAGCTGTTCGGCGACATGGTCGGGTCAATCGCCATGGAGCGGCTGAGCGCCGAGGCGGGGTGGGATGTGGCGATCGCGTCGCACGTGGAGTTATTGTTCGTCCACATGGCCCGCAGTCTGCGCGTGGAACCGTTCCGGCGCACGTCAGCCGACGCACGGGACCGCCTGCGTCTTGTCCGGCTCAGCATCCGGCGTCACCCCGAACGGCATTGGACAGTCACCGACATGGCCCGCCGCGCCGCGCTGAGCCGCTCGCGGTTCTCGGTGGTGTACAAGCAGGTGTTCGGCGTAAGTCCGATGGAGGATGTCATCGCGGTCCGACTCGAGCGCGCGCGTCACATGCTGGCGACCATGACGGCACCAGCTATTTCTGTCGGCTGTTCCGCGAGCGAGTGGGGTGTGCACCGGGGGCCTATCGCAGCAGCGCACGCGCGGTGTCACGCACGACGCCGTAGCACCATGAGTATGTTGCGGCAGGCCGGTTCGGTGCAGTGCAGGCAGTGTTTCACGTAGCCGCGGTACAGGCCGTTGAGCAGACCGCGGTGGTTCAGCAGGAAGAAGTGGTTCTTGAGAAGCCTGCGGATGAAAAACAGCCGCACCCCGCGTCGTCGGTGAAGAAACGCGGTCGACTCAATTGAGAAACGGGGCTCGAAGCAGGCGCGAAGGGTGTCTGCCGTGAAATGCCGGTAGTGCTTCTTCGAAAGCTTCTGGTTGACATGCGGGACTGTGACATAGAGCAGGCCGCTCTCGCGCAGCAGCTTGTGGAGCCCGTCCACGAACGCAGGCGCGCACTCGGGCGGGATATGCTCGAAGACCTCGATCAGGGTCAGGAGATCGAAGCGTTCCCCGGGCTCGTCGCGTGTGATATCGAGGCAGTGGAACTGCAGGCCGGGGTTGAATCCCCTGGCCAGGTGTATCGATCGCTCGGAGTAGTCGATACCGCACACGGTTGCACCGGGAAACTCGGTGACAAGCTCCCGCACCAACCGCCCGTCACCGCACCCGATATCGGCAAGGCTCCCGAACTCCCGGGTCTTGAGTTGCGCGAGCAGGAATTCCATGGCCGAGACATAGAACAGTCCGTGTGCGGAATGCACCGAGGTACTGAAACCGTTGCGGAACTGCGGCACGTAATGGAACGGGAAGGTATACTGCTCTTCCTGCACCCGTTGCTGGCTGCTGAGGTCTGTCATCGGCTGAATATGGCTGTTCCTCGCGCGTAGAGGCAAGGGCTCAGTACAGGGGGTACGCTCAGCATAATCTAGTTTTCCACAGACACGCCGTTCGTCGCCGTCCGCAAAGGAGCATTGCCATGCGCTTCAGCTCTGCCGTCCTGCTTGCCGCACTCGTGTGCCCCGCGGTGTCCGCACCGTCCGAGCCGCTTACGCTTCCCTCGAGTATCACCGAAGTCACCGTGTACGCGGACCGCGCGGAGGTGACACGCGTTGCGAAGAAGTCGCTCAGCGTCGGGGAGCAGGTGGTGGCGTTCAAGGACTTGCCTCCGCAGATTGACCAGAACAGCATCCAGGTCAACGGTACCGGGCCGGCGATACTGCAGGACATCAGGTTCGAGCGGCGCCAGCTTGACAGGACCCCGCACGAGAAGCTGCAGCGGCTGGATTCGCAGCTCGAGCACCTGCGCGACAGTATCCGCGCAATCGACGACAATACCCGCCACGCCCAGTCGGAGATCAAGTTCGTGCAGAGCATCTCCGAGGGGCTCACGCGCGACAACTCGAAGGAAACACCGATTGAGCTTGATCCGGCCAAGTGGGCGCAGATGGTGACATTCTACCGCGAGAAACTCGACGCGCTGGACCGGCAGATCCGTACGGATGAAGCGCGGAAGCGTCGCGTGGCCGAGGAGCTGGATCGTGTGCAGCGCGAGCGGCAGGAACTCGCCGGATCTTCACAGAAAGTCAGCAACGACGTTGATGTGACCTTGACGGTCAAGAGCGCGGGAACGGTAACACTGATACTCACCTACATTGTGTACGGACCCAGCTGGGGCCCGCTGTACGATGTGAGAGTGTCGTCCGACACCAAGAAGATGGCTGTCACCTACAAGGCGCAGGTCCGGCAGAACACAAGTGAATCGTGGGAGAACGTGAAGGTGAAGTTGTCAACCGCCAGTCCACAGGCGGGAGGACAGCACCCAGAGCTTTCGCCGTGGTACCTCTCGTACTACGAACCGCGGCCCATGGCGCGGAAGGAGCGCGCGAAGCGCTCGGCCCCGGCCATGGCACAGATGATGGAGAGCAAAGATGAGATGGCATACTTGGACGAGGACGAGGCGCCGGCGCCCATGGAGATAGTCACTGCCCAGGTGGAGACGCGGTCGACTTCGGTGGTGTTCGTGCCCGGTGCGAAGAGCACCATCCAGAACGACAACCAACCCTCCACGGTTGTCATCACCGAGATGTCATTGCCGGCCTCGTTCAGGTACTCCACCGTGCCCAAGCTCTCGCAGTATGCATATCTCAAGGCGAAGGCGACCAACACAACGGACTACCCACTGCTGCCGGGCCGTGCGAACATCTTCTTCGACAACGCCTTCGTCACCACCTCGAGCATGGATCTGGTTGCACCGACCGAGGAGTTCTGGACGTTCCTCGGCATTGACGAGGCGCTGGAAGTGGAGTACAAGCTGATCAAGCGGTTCGAGGAAGACATCGCCAAGAAGACGAAGGTCACCTGGGAGTACCAGATCCTGCTCGAGAGCAAGAAGAAGACCGCCGAAGAAATCGTGGTGTGGGACCAGTTGCCGATTTCGAGCACCGAGGAGATCGTGGTCGAGTGCATCGAGCCCAAGTATAAGGAGGACACCCCTGCACTCAAGAAGAACGAGCACGAGTTTTTCGAGTGGTACTTCAAACTAGATCCGGGCCAGAAGGTGACGATACCGTTCTCGTTCTCGGTGAAGTACCCCAGTGGCAGGAGTATCAGCGGGCTGTAGGCCGCATGCGGAGTGCACCTACCCGCTGCGCCACTTTCTGATTGCGGCGCCGATCTGCGGCATGTAGCGCTCCGGTTCAGCCATGCCGTAGGGATAGTAGTAGAAACACAAGTGGTCGGGGCCGTCGGCGAGCAGTTCGGGCAGGTGTTGCATGGTGAGGTCGAGCGCCTCTGCGCCAAGCAGCTGTGTCTCGAGCAGGGCGAATGATTCGAGTCCGTGTGCCGCTGCGGCCTGCCGGAACCGCGCCAGGCTGCCTCCCAGCAGGACCTTCTTCGCTCCCCCTTCGCCGGCGGAAGACTCGCCGGGATACCAGCACTTCCCGTCGCAGCCGAACCGCGTCAGTCCTTCCATCGCCCCGCAGGCGTCTGCCTGCTCCTCGCTGCAGTCGGCGTAGATGAAATTGACAATCTGCAGTGCGGGGTTCTGCGTAAGAATCTGGCGGTTGGCAGCCGAGAAACACGCGACTGTGCCATTGAGCATGTCAGAGGGTTGGGCCGGACGGCGGAGGGCCTGCACGGCAGACTGGCTGTGGTCCTCACCACCCAGCGTCTTCAGCTCATCCCACACGATACCGCGAGCCGGGAACCGCTTCAACATCTCGCACACGGTCGCGCCGAGGAACTCCGACGTGCGCGGGTGGAACACGCTCAGCTGCGGGCCGAAGCAGTCGCGGATGGTGTCATCGCTGTTGCGAGCGCAGCACTCGGGGTATCGTGCGGCGAAGTACCCGGGGGCCCTGTGCCACCCGGCCACCAGTCCGCCAAGGCGCGAAGGGATCAGCCACACGTCCAGCCCGACGCGCTGCACTTCGCGGCACACCATGTCGTGGTTGCCGCCCCGCAGGTCAGCTTCGTGGACTCCGATGCAGACACCATCGACCCCATGGTCGCGCATCCAGCAGAGGTCCTCGTGCACGTGGCGCGGGACCATGCACAGGTCCTGACCGTGGAAGTAGTAGGTGGTCAGGTAGCGTTTCATGGCCGGCAAAATAGCTCTGCGTGCTGCGGCACCGGCGCCCGTTGCGTCGCGGTGACCACTCAAGCGCGTGGAGAGCGCACCGGGCCGGTGGAGCGACGCTCGACCACAGTGCCCGGAATCTCGGTTGTCCCCACCACCGGCTGCGGATCCAGGATGTGCGCGAGCATCGCGCGCGCCACACCCTCACCGTTGAAGTTGTACGTAGTGAGGCCGAAGGCCAGTGCCGCCATGCTGTCGTCGAAGCCGGCAACCGACAGGCGTCCTGGTATCTCCACACCGCGTGCCACCAGTCGCCGCAGGCATTCGATTGCGGTCGCATCGTCATCGGCCACGATTGCGGTGATACTCTTGTCTGCAAGGACCGCATCGATCGTCCTGTCGAACTCAACCATGCCGCTTGGGCGCTGCATTGTGTAGGCTGCGTGAGCAAGCAACGTCTCGATCGCACCCGAGGTGAAGGCCGCGGTCCGCTCGTCAATATGGCCCAGGGCGGCCAGCGCCGATGGTGCACGGCGCAGCGCATCTTCTACTTCGTTTACCGGTGGCGCGGTACTGGATGAGCGAAGCGCATAGTCAATCACGCCGTCTGCGAACCCGGCGTGTTCGAACGCGGCGCAGAGGCCCTGCTGCCGCGGTGAGGACTCAGCCATGCCCCCTACGCGGGCGACCCGGCGGTGCCCAAGGCTCAGCAGATACCGCCCCATGTCACGGCCACACGTGGGCGTTATCGCCATCACAAAGGGTTTCATGCGCAGCGATGCATACGCCTGCCACAGACCAGTGGTGTTGAGCGCTTCGACAAGGACCGCTGACGGGACCCCGAGCTGTTTGATGAACTCCAGGATGGTTCGGATACGCTCGTCCCAGAACGCGATTGTCCAGAACACCACGCCCAGGGGAGGGTAGCGGCGGACCCGGTTCAGTGTCGCCGCCCACGAACGGGCTGAGCCGCCAAGGGGCTCTGCGAAGTCACCGGTGATTGTCACCAGGTCGAGCTCCCGTGCTCTGCAGACGGCCTCGAGCGATCGGAACTGGTCATGCGTGCGGGGGGATATGAGATGCATCCTGCCGGCATCGCCGAATGCGATGAGCACAATGTACGGGTTGTACCGACGGCGCTCCGATGTTGCGCGCAGCTGGTACCCACGCCCGGACGCACGCAGGTAGCCGCTGTCGCATAGATCCTCCAGGGACCGCACCAGCGTGCGGTAGCACCCGCCGTACCGTCGGCACAGTTCCTTGACTGTCGGCAGTTGAGAACCTGGCGCGTAGCGGCCGTTGACTATGTCACGGGCGATCGTACCCGACATTGCCCTCCAGCGAGATCTGCGGGAGCGGTCGGTGGCGCGCAGCGGGGCACCGACAATCGGCGGTTGGCCATGGGCGGCAACGCAGACTCTCCTGCCGCGCCCGGCACGCAGCACGCCACTCGTGCACAAGCGCTTCACTGCTCGCCACATGCTCATGCGTGCGACCCCGGCGCTGCGCGCCAGATCGTCCACGGAGGGAAGGGTGTACAGCCCTGTGTTCTGACGCTCGCGGACAACGCGCTGCAGGTACGCAACCGCCTCGTCCACGACAGGGCGTGCCGGGTCCTTGTCCAGATTGCCGCATTGCCGTTGAGCCATATCTCTGCCAATATACTCGATATGTTAAAAATGTCAATATAGGCATATTTCATGGCGACGGGCCTTGGTTGGAGTGCCTACATTGGGGTATGGTGGCGTGGTCGGTCCTGCCTGCGCCGGAAGATGGGGGAGAGCACGATGCTGCTACGGCGTGGCGGCCCGCGGGTCGCTCTTGCACTGCTTGCTGCCGCAACCACAACTCTCGCGGTGGACATCACCGTAGACTGGTCGCGGACCTACCAGAAGATGGACGGTTTCGGCGCGTTCATCTACCCGTATGGCTCGGAGGTGGCAGGGTATTACTCCACGCCGGCGCTCGTCGACGACTACATGGGTGATCTCGGCAACAGCATGGTGCGCATCGAGATCAGTCCCGATTTCTGTCCCAACGAGATAACGCAGACGCAGATGGAGAGTTATTCCAACTATGGCTTCAACTCCGCCAACAACACACTGAACGGCATCCTGGCGCCGGTGGCGCGATGCAGGGCGCGTGACACGACCCTGAAGGTCATCGCCACCGTGTGGTCCCCGCCTGGCTGGATGAAGGACAACAACAACCCGGTTGGCGGCGGGCACCTTCTCCC